>CALZJC010000005.1 GCA_945787525.1 Thermoanaerobaculia bacterium
CTCCGACGGCCTCGCGAAGAGCGCATGGCACAAAGACTAGGAGGCCTCGATCGAACCGGCGCTAGGAGTGCGGAGCCGAGGGCCTCCCCACCAAAGAAGGAATAGCCCGAGGCGTCCTGAGGAGAACCCGCCCACATGTCCAAGCCGGCCGGCCCCTATGCGATGACCCTCCCGCCCTGGGCTCTATGTGTTGCCTAGTCGGCCGACGCCGCCAAGCCACCCGGCGGCGCCTCTTCGTCGTCCTGGTACTGGAGCTCGTATAGCCGCCTGTACAGCCCGTCCTGTGCCAACAGCTCCTGGTGGGTGCCCTGCTCGCGGAGCTCGCCCTGGTGCAGGACCAGGATGCGGTCGGCGCGTTGGATGGTCGACAGGCGGTGGGCGATCACCAGGCTGGTGCGGCCGGCCAGCAGCCGCTCGAGGGCCATCTGGATCAGCCGCTCCGTCTCCGTGTCCACCGAGGACGTCGCTTCGTCGAGAATCAGGATGCGCGGATCGAAGGCCAGCGCGCGGGCGAAGGCGATGAGCTGTTTCTGGCCCACCGACAGGCCGCCGCCACGCTCCTTGAGCTCGCTGTCGAAGCCACCCGGCAGTCGCTCGATGAAGTCCAGCGCGTGCACCTCGCGGGCTGCCCGGCGGATGCGGGCGGCGCCGATCTCGCCGCTGCCCAGGCCGATGTTGTCCCCCACCGTGCCGGCGAAAAGAAAGACGTCCTGCAGGACCACCGCGCTGGCGCGGCGCAGCGAGTTGAGGTCCCAACGGCGCACGTCGACGCCGTCGATCAGAACGCGGCCGCGGTCGACGTCGTAGAAGCGCAGCAACAGCGAGGCAACCGTGCTCTTGCCGGCGCCGGTGTGGCCCACCAGCGCCACCGTCTGCCCGGGCTCGATGCGGAACGAGACGTCGTCGAGCACCGTCTCGCCCTCGAGATAGCCGAAGCTCACGCCGTCGAACTCCACCGCGCCACTCACCTCCGCCGGCCGGTGCGCGGCCGCCGGCGCAGCGATCTCGACCGGCGTGTCGACGAGGCCGAAGATGCGCTCGGCGCTGGCCATCGCCGCCTGCAGGATGTTGTACTTCTCGGACAGGTCGGAGAGCGGCCGGTAGAACCTCTGGGCGTACTGCAGGAAGGCCACCAGAGCGCCCACCGAGAGCGCCGCCGCGAGCACCTGGCCACCGCCATACCAGAGGATCAGCGCGGCGCCCAGCGCGGTCACCAGCTCGACCGCCGGGTAGTAGACGGCGTAGTAGAAGATCGTCGCCACGTTGGCCATCCGGTGCTCGTCGTTGACCTCCGAGAAACTGTCGAACGTGCGCTTCTCCTGGTTGAACAGCTGCACCACCGGCATGCCGGTGATCTGCTCCTGCAAGAAGCTATTGATGGCCGCCAGCTTCAGCCGCACCTCGCGATAGCGCTGCCGCGCCCGGACCTTGAACCACAGCGTCAGCCCGGCCAGCAGCGGCAGGATGCAGAACGTCACCAGCGCCAGCCGCCAGTCGAGCCAGAAGAGCACCGCCACGATGCCCACCAGCAGCACGATGTCGCCGAAGATCGACACGATGCCGGCGGTGAACAGCTCGTTGAGCGCATCCACGTCGTTGGTCACCCGGGTGACCAGCCGGCCCACCGGGTGGCGATCGAAATAGGCCACCGGCAGAGACTGGAGCTTGCCGAAGATCTGCCTCCTCAGGTCGGCCATCACGTACTGACCCATCATCTGCATCAGGTAGCTCTGCACGTAGAGCACCACGAAACCGAGGATCAAGGCGCCGAGATAGACCGCCGCGACGATCGCCAGCCCATTCATCGGCTCGAGCTCGACGCCACTCCGAGCCAGGCGCTCGGAGAGCCACAGGCTGACGGCGCTCAGCTTCTCCTCGCCGCCCAGCGGACGGATGAACAGGTCGAGGGCCACCGCCGTCGCCAGCGGCCCGACGAGCTCCAGGAGCGACGACAGGATGATCAGGCCGACCGCTCCCGCGGCGCGCAGCCGGTACGGTCCCAGGTAGCCCAGCAGGCGCCGAATCAGCCGTCTGTCGTAGGCTTTGCCGAGGATCTCCTCCTCGAGCAATGAGACCGCTTCGCTCATCGTAGAGACGATAGTAGGAGGCCTGTGAAGGGCACCACAAGGTCCGGGCGGCCGAAGTGGTATAAAATCCCCGGGACAAATCGTCAAAACACCCTTTGTTCGAGGTAACTTAGAGCACACCCCATGGCCACTACCCTCAACGCGCTGCTCAAGGAGATGGTGGATCGCGGCGCCTCCGACCTGCACATCACCACCAACTCGGCGCCCCAGATCCGCATCGACGGGAAGCTCGAGCCGCTCAATCAGCCGGCGCTGACGCCGACCGAGACCAAGCGGCTGGCCTACTCGATCATGATCGACAAGCAGAAGCAGCGACTCGAGGAGAATCTCGAGCTGGACTTCTCGTTCGGTCTCAAGGGGGTGGCGCGGTTTCGCGCCAATGTATTCCACCAGCGCGGTGCCATCGCCGCCGCCTTCCGTCAGATCCCCTACGAGATCCGCAGCTTTCGCGAGCTGGGGCTGCCGCCTGCGGTGGAGAAGCTGTGCGAGAAGCCGCGCGGGCTGGTGCTGGTCACCGGCCCAACCGGCTCGGGCAAGTCGACCACCCTGGCGGCGATGCTCGACAAGGTCAACCGGGAGCGCCACGAGCACATCGTCACCATCGAGGACCCGGTCGAGTACCTCCACTCGCACCAGCAGTGCATCGTCAACCAGCGCGAGCTGAGCGCCGATACGCACAGCTTCGGCAACGCGCTGCGGTCCGTCCTGCGCCAGGATCCGGACGTCGTGCTGATCGGTGAGATGCGCGATCTCGAGACCGTGGAGGCGGCGCTGCGCATCGCCGAGACCGGCCACCTGACCCTGGCCACCCTGCACACCAATTCGGCCGCCCAGACGATGAACCGGATCATCGACGTCTTCCCCGCCCACCAGCAGCCGCAGATCCGCGTCCAGCTGTCGTTCGTGCTCGAGGGCATCACCTGTCAGTCGCTGCTGCCGCGCGCCAGCGGCAAGGGACGGGCCTTGGCGGCCGAGATCCTGCTGCCGACGCCGGCCATCCGCAACCTGATCCGTGAGGACAAGATCCACCAGGTCTACGGCATGATGCAGACCGGCCAGGCCAAGCACGGCATGATGACCTTCAACCAGAGCCTGGCCACCCTCTATTTCAAGCGCGCCATTACCATGCAGACCGCGCTCTCGCGCTCCTCCAACCCGGACGAGCTGCAGGAGATCATCTCGCGCGGCGGCACTGGCCTGGGCGCCGCGGCGCCGGGCCGCCCGGCCGCTGCAAGAAGGAGCTGAACCCATGCCGAGCTTCGTCTGGAAAGGCAAGAACCGCGCCGGTCAGAAGCAAGAGGGTGTGTTGGTGGCCGACAATCGGGATGCGGCGACCGCCGCGCTGCGCCGCCAGCAGATCCAGGTCGCCAACCTGCGGGAGAAGGGCAAGGAGATCCCGTTTCTGCCGCGCTTTCCGATCCGCGTCAACCAGAAGCGGATCGCCGTCTTCACCCGGCAGTTCTCGGTCATGCTGGACGCCGGCCTGCCCCTGGTGCAGTGCCTCGAGATCCTCGGCGAGCAGGAAGAGAACAAGAAGTTCCAGGAGATCATCCAGCACACCCGCTCGGACGTCGAATCCGGCTCCTCCCTGCACGAGGCGATGCGCAAGCACCCGCCGGCGTTCGACGACCTGTTCGTCAACATGGTCGCTGCCGGCGAGGCGGGCGGCATCCTCGACGTCATCCTGCAGCGGCTGTCGACCTACCTCGAGAAGTCGGTCAAGCTCAAGGCGCAGGTCAAGTCGGCGATGGTCTACCCGACGACGATCATCATGATCGCCATCATCGTAGTGTGGGTCATCCTGTGGAAGGTAATCCCGGTCTTTGCCCAGCTCTTTACCGGGCTGGGTGGAGACCTGCCGTTCCTGACCAAGTCGGTGGTGGCGGCGAGCAACTTCGTCGGTCGCTTCTCGATCCCGATCATCATCCTGCTGACGGTCGCGTTCTTCGCCATGCGGGCCTACTACAAGACGCACGCCGGCCGGCGAGTTGGCGACGGCCTGCTTCTCAAGATCCCCGTCCTGGGCATGCTGCTGCGCAAGATCGCGGTGGCCCGGTTCTGCCGCACTCTCTCCACCCTTACCTCGTCCGGCGTGCCGATCCTCGATGGGCTGGAGATCACCGCGAAGACCGCCGGCAACGCGATCATCGAAGACGCCATCATGGCGGTGCGCCGCAGCGTCGAGGAAGGCCGCACCATCAGCGACCCGCTGCGCGAGACCAAGGTCTTCCCGGCGATGGTGGTTCAGATGATCAATGTCGGCGAGCAGACCGGCGCCCTCGACCAGATGCTGTCGAAAATCGCCGACTTCTACGAGGAAGAGGTGGACGTCGCGGTCGCCGGCCTGGTGAAGCTGCTCGAGCCGCTCATGATTGTCGTTCTGGGCGGCATCATCGGCGTCATCGTCACCGCGATGTACCTGCCGCTCTACACGATCCTCGGCAGCATCTCGTAAACGGCGCCAGGATCGAGGGGCGCAGGGACGGCCCCAAGGCCCACCAGTGAGCGAGCCGCAGCTGAACTCCGCCAGGCCGTCCACCTCCGAGCTGTCGACGCGGCTCGCACAGCCGCTGTCCTCCAGCCTGCGCTGGCTGATCGGCATCCGCCTGGTGGTCATCACCAGCGTGGTGCTGCCGTTCTTCCTCTACCAGGTCACCGCCCCTGAAACCTCGCCGACGTTCGACTTCCTGTACCTGCTGAGCGGTCTGGTCTACGCCGTCAGCCTGGTCTACATCGCCCTGCTGCGCTGGTTCGAGAGACGAGCCGAGATCCACGCCCAGATCCAGTTCATCGGCGACCTGCTGATGATCACCGGCCTGGTCTACTACTTCGGCGGCCTGTCGAGCCCGTTCTCGATCTTCTACTTCGTGGTGGTGATCGCCGCCGCCACGCTGCTACGCCGGCGGACGGCGCTGGCCATCGCCGCGCTCGCCTGGGTGCTCTACGCCGGGTTGGTCGTGGCGCTCACCTACCACCTGCTCGACCTACCGGACGGCAGCACGGCGGAAGGGATCGGCTTCTTGCCGCTGGTCTACGACCTCGGCGCCCACCTGCTCGGCTTCCTCTCGGTGGCGCTGCTCAGCTCGCATCTGGCGCAGGACGTGGCTCGGGCCGAGAGCGCGCTGCGGCGCAAGGGAGAGCAGGTCGCCGATCTGGAGGTCTTCAACCGAGACGTCATCGAGTCGATTCCCAGCGGCCTCATCACAACCGACCTGGAGGGCCGCGTCACCAGCGCCAACCGGGCCGCCGAAGAGATCCTCGGTTTCGAAGCTCAGGCCCTCGGCGGCAACCCGATCTACGACACCGGATTCCTCACCCGCGCGCAGTGGGATGGGCTGGTGAGCAGCGACTCGACAAGCCAGCGGACGCGGCGCGAGCTGGTCTACAAGCGTGGCGAGGTCAGCCGGTTCATCGGCTACGCGTTGAGCCGGCTGACCAACGCCGAGGGCACGCCGTCGGGCCACATCATGATCTTCCAGGACCTTACCGACTGGCGTCAGCTACAGGAGGAGCTACGGCTCAAGGACCGCATGGCCGCGGTGGGCGAGTTGGCGGCCGGGATCGCGCACGAGATCGGCAACCCGCTGGCGGCGATCTCCGGCTCTGTCCAGATGCTGGCCGGCACCTACGAGGGAGAGCCGGCGCAGAACAAGCTGTTGGAGATCACCCTCAAGGAGAGCCAACGGCTCGATCGCACCATCAGGAGCTTTCTCAAGTTCGCCCGCCCCAAAGACCGCGCCAGCGTGCGTTTCGACGTCGCCGAGCTGCTCACCGAGAACCTCAAGCTGCTGCGACACAGCTCCGAGGTGGCCAAGACCCATGAATTGGAGCTGGAGCTGAACCCCACTTCGGTCTCGCTCGAAGCCGACCCCGACCAGATCAGCCAGATCTTCTGGAACCTGGCGCGCAACGCGTTGCGAGCCATGCCCGACGGCGGTACCCTTACCGTTGCCGGACAGTTGCGGGGCACGACCTATCGGATCTCCTTCGAGGACACCGGTCGCGGCATGGACAACGAAGAGAGAGCCCGACTGTTCCATCCCTTCAAGTCCTTTTTCGACAGCGGCACGGGCATCGGCATGGCCATCGTCTACCGCATCGTGGAAGAGCACGGTGGCCGCCTGACGGTCAACAGCGAACCGGGCAGCGGCAGCACCATCACCGTCGAGCTACCGCTGCCCGAAGACGAGCTGGCGGGTACCCCGGCATGAGCCAGCGCATCCTGGTCGTCGACGACGAGCAGAGCATGCAGGACTTCCTGCGCCTGCTGCTCGAGTCGGCCGGCTACGACGTGAGCGTCGCCAGCTCGATGAAGGAGGGCGAGAGCCGCTTTCGCAAGGGCGGCATCGATCTCGTGCTGAGCGACATCATCATGCCCGACGGCACCGGCCTCGAGCTGCTCAGGGCGATCAAAGAGCTCGACGCCCGCACCTCGGTGATCATGATGACCGCCTACGCCTCCACCAAGACGGCGATCGAGGCGATGAAGCTCGGCGCCTACGACTACGTCTCCAAACCGTTCGACGTGGACGAGCTGCAGCTGCTGGTGCAGAAGGCGCTCGAAAAGACCGAATTGGTCGAGGAGAACGTCTATCTGCGCCGCGAGCTCGAGGAGAAGTACCAGTTCTCCAACATCGTCGGCCGCAGTCCGAAGATGCAGGAGATCTTCAGCCTCATCGAGCGGGTGGCGCGGACCAGCTCGACCGTGATGCTGCAGGGGGAAAGCGGTACCGGCAAAGAGCTGATCGCCCGCGCCATCCACTTCGCCAGCCCTCGCGCCGAGCGGCGGTTTCTGTCGATCAACTGCGGCGCCCTGCCCGAGACGCTGCTCGAGAGCGAGCTCTTCGGCCACGAGAAGGGATCCTTCACCGGCGCCTTTCGGGAGAAGAAGGGCCTCTTCCGCGACTCCCACCAGGGCACCCTGTTCCTCGACGAGATCGGCGAGATGAGCCCGCCGATGCAGGTCAAGCTGCTGCGCGCCCTGCAGGAGAAGAAGGTGCGCAAGGTCGGCGGCACCGCCGAACAAGCGGTCGACGTGCGCATCATCACCGCCACCAACCAAGACCTGGCCGAGCTGATCGAGCGCGGCGACTTCCGCGAAGATCTCTACTACCGGATCAACGTGATCCCGATCCAGCTGCCGGCGCTGCGCCAGCGACGGGAGGACATCCCCCTGCTGGTCGACTACTTCGTCAAGAAGCACTGCGACGAGATGGGCATCCCGCCGCGGCAGATCGAGACCTCGGCCATGAGGGCCCTGGAGGAGCATCGCTGGCCCGGCAACGTGCGCGAGCTGGAGAACATGATCGAGCGCATTCTGGCGCTCTCCACCGGCGACACGATCACCGCCCGGGACGTGCCGACCCATGTGCTGGAGGGCACTCACGTCCGCCCCGGCGAGGTCGACCTGCCGGACGACGGCCTCAACCTCGAGGGCTACCTGGACGACATCCGCGCCGGCCTGATGCGCCAAGCCCTCGACCGCACGGCCGGCGTGCAGACCCAGGCGGCGGATCTGCTGGGGATGAGCTTCCGCTCGTTTCGCTACTACGCCAAGAAGATGGGCGTCACCAGCGGTGGCCGGCCGGTCGAACAGCAAGAGGAACAGGATACTTAGCCTGACCTTCTTACCGATCGTCGCAGCGAAACGTCCTAGCTGCGGTGAGAAGGTCAGGTTAGTACTCGGCAGCCGAGTACTGAGTATCCTGTCCCCCCACGTCCCCTCTTCTCAGCGTGCCGAGCTGAGGCGCGCCCAGGGCTCGGCGCCCGAATCCAGGAGATCTCGCAGCTCGCTCCAGACCACCCCGTGGCCCGCTGTCGCCACCAGCAGGCGGCCACCAACCACGGCGGCGGCAGTGACGTCCTGGCGCGGCACCGGCAGCGAGACCCGGTGGAGCAGCAGGTTGTCTCGCTCGAGCAGCCGCGCCGAATCACCGACCGGCAACAGGAACAGCGGATAGTCGTCATCACCGGTCGGTAGCCCGCGGCTGGGGGCGCCGACCAGCGGCTGCCAGGGCGACCGGGCGTCACGGCGCAGATAGGCGCCGCCCTCGCCAACCAGCAACAGACCCTGGCTGAGCGACCCCAGCCGGCCGCCGGCAAACGGCGGCGTCAGGGCCTCGGCCTTGCCGGTAACCAGCCGCCAGAGCCGGGCGCCGCCGTCACCGATCCACAGATCACCGCCGGCAACCGCCACGGAGCGCGGCTTGGCGCCCGCCGACTCAACCGGCACGAAGCGCTCTCCCGCCCGGCGGAACAGCTGCTCGCCGCTGCGCGCCACGGTCAGCCCCGCACTCGAGCTGACCTGATCGATCCGCCGCCGGCCCACCTCGCTCACCAGCCGCCACTCACCGTACTGGCGCTCGTATAGCCCCTTCTCGGTGGCGGCCAGCGGACGGTCGGCGGCTGCCGCGAGCTCCAGCACGGTCGGCAGACCCGAGCTCGGCCCGCTGAAGCTGAGACCACCGTCGCGCGAGCTGAAGATCCCCGAGTCCGGTCCCGCGTGTCGCACGGCGGCGAGCACCTCGCCGTTGGCCAACCGCGCCAGATCGGCCACCCTGGCCGCGGTGAGGCCCTGATTCGATTGCCGGAAGCTGTCTCCGCCGTCGTCCGAAACCCAGACACCGCTGCCCTCGGTGCCGACGTACACCCGGCTCGGCTGCGCGGCAAGGTGGGTGATGGTGGAGATGACCAGCTCGGGCGAGGTGCGCCGTGACCACGAGGCGCCGGCGTCATCCGAAACATAGAGACCCGCCACGGTCCCAGCCAGGAGCCGTCCGTTGGGCAGCGCGCGGATGGCCTGCGTGCGCCGCTCATCTAGCCCGCGCTGGTAGCGACGCCAACTCTCGCCGCCGTTGGCGCTGCGATAGACCCAGCCGCAGGTCGAAGCCCAGACCTCGCCCGGGGCCGGTCCCGGCTGCAGGCTGAAGACCTCCGAGTCGAGCACCATGCCCGTGAAGACGCCCCGCCAGGAGGCGCCGCCGTCATAGCTCTTGTAGGCTCGCCGCCAGGTGCCGGCGAGCACCGTCGAGCCGTCGACGAGCAGACTGGAGACCTTCTGGATCTCGGGATGGGCGCCGGTCAAGTGTCGCCAGTTCGTGCCGCCGTCGTCGCTGCCGTAGACCCCACGGCGCGTGGCGGCGAACAGCCGCCCACCGCCGGTCGCCAGGCGGTACACCTGGGTCCCCGGCAGACCCTCGCTGCGCTCGGCCCAGGTGATGCCGCCGTCGGTCGACACGTACACGTTGCCGCCGGCTCCCCAGAGGCCCCAAAGCGCGGCCCACAGTCGGCCTTCGGCGTCGAGCAGCAGATCGTTGACCACCCAGCCCGGAAAGGCCACCGGCAGCCCCGCCGGCATCCACATGCCGCCGCCATTCTCGGACAGCAGCACCTGGCCGCTCGAGGTACCGGCGAAGAGCCTCTCCGGGCGCGCCGGATCGATGACCAGGCTGCGCACGTCGCCACCCCAGAGAGCGGCCTGGCGCCACTCGACGGCCACCGCCGGCGACAGGCACAGGCCGGCGCAGAGGACGCATTGGACCAGGCTGGCAAGGGCTCTCATGGCGTCTCTAGGCCGTCAGCGGGGTGGCTGCGACAGGCTGCGGCGGCGCCAACTTGCCGCTGCGAACACCGATGATCTCGGCCAGAATCGATACCGCGATCTCGGCCGGCGAGTCGGCACCGATCGGCACCCCCACCGGAGCGAAGAACGGTGTGCCGGCGAGCGCCTCGCCGCGGCTCTCCAACTCCTCGCGCACTCGCCTGACTTTGCGTCGGCTGCCCAGCAGACCGAGGTAGCGCAGGTTCTCCGGCCCCTGCCGAATGACCGACGACAGAGCCGCCAGATCGGTCTCCCAACAGCGCGTGACAACCGCCACCAGCAGCTCCCGTGACTGCTCGCCGGCGAGGAACGGCTGGCTGTAGTCGCGGTCGACGTCGACGAAGCGACAGCCGGGCGGAAAAAGCTCCGGCCGGCGAAACTCGGCGCGGTCTTCCGCCAGCAGCAGATCGAGATCGCAGATCGCGGCGTTGGCGGCCAGAGCCTGGCCCACCAGGCCGCCGCCGCAGATCACCAGAAGAGGATTCGGCATGAGAACCTCGAGCATCACCTCGGCCATGCCGCCGCAGACCATGCCGGTCGGCTCGCCGCGCGTGGCGCTCTCGGTCAGATAGTAACGCTTGATCTCCGCGGCCGGCGCCAGCTCGGACAGCTTGGCGCGAGCGTCCGCCTGTACCAGCGCTTCGAACGCCCCCCCACCCAGATTGCCGCTGTGGCTACCGTCCGACCGGATGATCATCTTCCAGCCGAGCCGGCCCGGCGTCGAGCCCTCGGTGCGCACGATCTGGCACAGGGCGACGCGCTCGCCGCGCGCCACACGGCGCTCGAGACTGCCCAACAGCTCTGGCGAAGTGGGTGGCTTCACGACGGGCGGAACGCGCCGCGCACGGCGCCTACTCCTTGTCTCCGGAGCTCTTGGTCGCGGTCTTCTTGCCGTCGGAAGAGCTTTCGCCGGAAGGTTTCTTGGTCTCCTTCTCGCCGCCACCTGAGCTCTTCTCGGCGCCGGGCTTCTTGCCCTTGCCGGCATAGTCGGTCACGTACCAGCCGGTGCCCTTGAACTGTACCGCCGGCGCCGAGAACAGCTTGCGCACGACACCACCGCACTGCGGGCACCTCTCCGGCGGCGGATCTCCATGCCGCTGAAGCAGCTCGGTCCGGTGACCGCATTCTGTGCACTCGTACTCGTACAGGGGCATCGACTGTCTCCGTAGCCTCGTTCCGCGATCCGGCTAGCCGACCCTATCGCCGGAGCTCTTGAGGCGGACCTTGACCGGTCCCTCTCCGCCAGAGCCATGGCCGACCCTACGGGCCAGGTGCAGAACCGTGAAAGCGTACAGCAGTTTGGCGTTGTCGCCCGGCGATTGGGGGCCCGAGGAGCACAGATCGTAGAGTGAAGTCTTGCCGTCCACCTGGGCGAGAAAGCCGTACTCCGGCTCGTCCAGGCCCACCTCGATCAGCTCAGCGGCCCGGTAGCACGGCTCGAGCAGGGTCTCGCGCCCACCCAATCGGGCCAGCAGGGCCCGCGCATCCGGCGCCCGCTTGATGCCCTCGAAGATGACCTCGCGCAGGGACAGTCGGATCTGCACCATGTCTTCCTCTTCAAAGTCACCGGCGCCGTAGGTGACCTCGCCCTCGTTCCAGTAGAAGAGGCTCCAGACGATACCTTCGATCTGCTCCCGAATCGCGGCAAAAACCGCCCGAGGCGAAAGCAGTCGTTCCTCTACCAGCAGGACACCGTAGCGCTTGGTGGTGTCCTCACGGGCACGAGTGATGCGCTCGAACTGCTCCAGCGTGAGCCGCCCGGTGCGCCGCAGGTAAACGCCCAGGCTGTCGTTGCGGTCCGTGGAGGAAGCGTGCACGACGTAACCGTCGCGGATGAACACCCGTTTGACGACCTTCTTGCCCTCGCCGTGCGAGGCCCAGATCACCCCCGGCACGCGGAAGCGGTCGATGGTGTAGAGCATCTCCGGCAGAGTGGTCTCTGCTAGATTGCCCCGGTACTTGAAGTTCTTCGTCACGGACTGGATCGCTTCTGCTGGCTGGCCGGCACGACGGAGAATAGCACCGCCCGAGGGCTGAGCCGCAGATCGACCGACCTCGTCACCGATCCCGAGCCTGTCCTTCTCACCAGCTTCAAAGGCGTAATGTCGTGGATGTCTGAGATACGAGGCTTTGCGACCGAAGGCACTGCGGGCATGCTGGACGTACGCCGAGGACAGCCGGCCGAGCAGAGCGCAACAGATGCGGCAGCTGCGGATTCGCAGTAGAGGTTCGGTGAGAAAGGCAGGTCGATGATCTCGCCCGAAGATGCCTGGCTGCGCCTGGAGCCGTTCCTGACGCCTCTGCCGTCCGAACGGCTGGCGCGGCAGCGGGCCCACGGCCGAGTGCTGGCAGAGCCGACAGAGGCCGCGGTGGACGTGCCGGCGACCGACGTTTCGGCGATGGACGGCTACGCGGTGAGCGGCAAAGTAGCGGGCAACCGGCTGCCTGTCGCCGGCACTGTGGCGGCAGGCGACCCGCCGGGCGGGCAGTGCCCGCCGGGGGCTGCAATGCGCATCATGACCGGCGCCCCGGTGCCGGCGGGCGCCGACCGCGTCGTACCAGTCGAGCTGACCGATGGCGGCGCCGAGACCGTCGCTTTCCACGAAGATGTTGCTGCCGGGGGCCACATCCGGCGCCGTGCCGAGATCGTCGCCGCCGGCGATCCGCTACTACCGGCGGGAGCCGTCGTGACTCCGGGCGCGCTGGCCCTGCTGGCCACCCACGGACTGGGGGAGCTGGTTGTGCACCGCGCTCCTTCGGTCCGCCTGCTGGTCACCGGCGACGAGGTCGTGCCAGCCGACCGCCACCCCGAGCCCGGCCAGCTGCGGGACTCGCACACCGACTTCCTGCTCGCCGCCGGCCGCGGGATGGGCCTGGAGTTCGAGGCCCTGGGCATCGCTCCCGATCGGCGCGAGGCACTCTCGGTCGCTATCGCCACAGGTCTCGAGGCCGACGTGCTGCTCCTGACCGGTGGCGTCTCCAAAGGTGAATACGACTACGTCGAAGAGGTTCTGGACGGCTTCGGCTGCCAGACCCTCTTCGACGCCGTCGCCGTTCAGCCGGGCAAACCCCTGGTGGCCGCCCAGCACTCGCGGGGACTGGTCTTCGGGCTGCCGGGCAACCCGGGCTCGGTGATGACCTCCTTCTGGCTCTTTGTCCGACCGGCGCTGCGCCGGCTGATGGGCCGCGATGACGGCTACTGGCACGGCTCCCTGGCTGGCGTGCTCGCGGCGCCGTTGCCCGGCGCCAAGGGCCGCGATCGCTTCCTGCCGGCCGCGGTCGAGATCGCCGCCGGCGTGGCGCGGGTACGGCCGATCGCCAGTCGCGGCTCGCACGATCTCATGGCCAGTGCCGGCGGCGATGCCTTGGTCCGGGTGCCGGCAGGCGCGGCGCCCACCCTTGCCGGTGCAGCCTGCCGGTACCTGCCCCTGGCTTCGCTGTAACCGATTTCATTGCCGCTGCGGCCCGGCGCGGGCCTAATCGGCCGGTGACACAGACGGTTTCCGTCGCCGCCGGCAGGGTCGTGCTGTGGGAGGACGATCCGGTACGGCGCCCGATGCTTGCCGCGATTCTCGAAGCCGCGGGTATCCAGGTGGCACAGCCTCGCGACGCCGAATCGGCGATGGCGATGGCGGCCGCCCCGGAAGCCGCGGCGTTGGTCCTCGACGCCAACGTCACCCGGCCCAGCGGGACCGAGTTCCTGCGTGAGCTGCGTCACCGGCGCCGCGGCCACCCGCCGTGCACGGTGGCGTTGCTGCAGCCCGGCCAGGCATCCCTGCGCTCGGCGATGCGTGAGCTCGGCGCCGTGCGGCTGGTCAGCGAACCCTTCGACCCCGCCCAACTGGTCGCCGCCGTTCTGGGCACCCAGGGACAGCTGGAGGGGCTTTCGTGAGCGGCGCTCTGGCGGGCGATCCGCTGACGGGACTGTGGCTGGGGCGGCTGCTGGTCGCCATGACCGTGGCGATCGTCGTCAGCGTCACCTTCCTGCTGCTCCACCACGCCGCCAGCCTGCGCCGCGAAGCGGTCCGGCGTCGGCGCATCGAAGCGGCCGCCGAGGAGTTGGCGCCGTATCTGGCGGGGCGCAGCGGAGCTTCCGCCGCCATGGCCGCCGCCTTACGCAGCCGGGGAAGGTTCGCAGTCTCCACCGTTCTGCGCCGTGCCCGTCGATGCCTGGCGGGAGACGCCGAGCGCGCCATCTCGGATCTGCTCGAGGAGATGGGCGAGACCCGACGGCTGGCGCGATCGGCGCGCCGCGGAGGTGCCCTCCGCCGAGGCCGGTCGCTGCGCCGCCTGGCGGCTTGCGGCGGACCGCGAGCCCGGCGCGAACTGCTGCGCGCCATCGCCGACCGCTCGCCGGACGTCCGTCGTGTCGCGCGCGAGGGGCTCCTCGAGCTGCGGGATCCGTTCTCGGTGCGCGCCGCCCTGGCGGCGTTCCTCGCCGAGTCGGGTCTGCCGCACTCCTGGAGCCGCGCGTTTTTCCTGCGCCTGGCGGTCTACGCCGCCGGCGAGCTGCGGCGGTTGACCGCCACCCGTCAGCTGACCCCGAACCTCGAAAAGCTGGCGCTCGAGGCGCTGGCCGAGACAGGTGACGCCGCCGCCGCGCCGCTGGCCCTCGCCGGGATCCGCTCGCCGGCGGCCGAGATGCGGGCGGCGGGAGTTCGGCTGCTGGGCGCCGTCGGCGACCACCGCTGGACGCCACTTCTCGCCGGTCTGCTCGCGGACCCCGAGTGGTTCGTGCGAGCCGCTGCCGCCCGCGCCCTGGGCGGACTGGGGCGAGACCAAGGCACCCTCGAGGCTCTGGGCCAGAGTCTGACCGACTCCCACTGGTGGGTGCGGTCCAACGCCGCGCGCAGCCTGGCGCGGCTCGGGCCATCGGGCATGAACCGGCTGGCGCGGGCGGCTTCGGCCGGCCACGGTTTCGCCCGTCAGGCAGCGATGCCGGAGCTACTCCGCCTGGCGGACAGGCCGTCACCTCCTCCTCCGGACGAGGCGGCGACTCGGGACCTGGCGCCCGCCCTCGACGACGGCGCGACCCGGGACCTGGCGGTGGCGAGCTGATGACCGCCGATCCACTGCTGTTCGGTCTCGAGACCCTGATCCTGGGCTATTTCCTGACCCTCAACACGATCTATCTGGTTTTCACGGCGATCGCCTTCTTCGATCTGCTCGCCTACCGACGGCGCTGGCCACAGCGGGACGACCGACCGCTGATCGCCGATAGCGCCTACCCGCCCATCTCGATCCTGGTGCCGGCCCACAACGAAGCCGAGACGGTGGTCGAGAACGTGCGCTCGCTCCTCGAGCTGGGCTATCCCGAGTTCGAGATCGTGCTCATCAACGACGGCTCGAACGACGACTCGCTGGAACGGTTGCGGCGCAGCTTCGGTCTGGCAGCGGTGCCGCCCTCCCACCGGCAGCGCCTCCCCAGCCGACCGGTGCGGCGCACCTGGGTTTCGGCCCGCCATCCCAACCTGACCGTGCTCGACAAGCAGCGTGGCGGCAAGAGCGACGCCCTCAACGCCGGCATCAACGCCGCCCGCTTTCCGCTTTTCTGCACCATCGACGCCGACTCGCTGCTCGAGCCCGACGCCCTGCTGCGGATTGCCCGGGCCTTCGCCGAAGACGACCGGGTGGTGGCCGCCGGCGGCGTGATCAGGGTGCTCAACGAGGCGCCGGTCGAGCGCGGCCGCGTGGTGCGCGCCGCGGCGCCACGCCGCCCCCTGCTGCTCTGCCAGGCGCAGGAGTACGTGCGTGGATTCCTCACCGGCCGCTCGTCGCTGGCGCGCATGAACGCCCTGCTGATCATCGCCGGCGCCTTCGGCCTCTTCCGCAAGGAGGCGGCAGTACGGGTCGGGGGCTTCGGCTGCGACACCGTCTGCGAGGACATGGAGCTCGTCGCCCGACTGCACCGGCGGGCTCGGGAAGAGCGCAGCGGCGCCCGCGTCGTCTTCCTGCCCGATCCGGTCTGCTGGACCCAGGTGCCCTCCGACTGGCGGTCGCTCTTCCGCCAACGCGACCGCTGGCAGCGCGGGCTGCTGCAGAGCCTCTGGAAGCACCGCTGCATGTTCCTCGATCCACGCTATGGCGCGGTTGGTCTGGTGGCCATGCCCTTCTACGCGTTCTTTGAGGCGCTGGGGCCGGTGATCGAGATCGGTGGCTACCTGTTCCTGATCGGTCTGGCGTTGACCGGCCGGCTGGATCCGACCTTCGCGCTGCTCTTCTTCGCCCTGGCGGTGGGCTATGGGCTGCTCCTTTCGGTGGCGGCGCTAAACCTCGACGACCTGCTGTTCAAACGCTACGGCCGCACTCGCGACCTGGCGCTGATGCTGTGTGGCTCGTTGATCGAGTTCTTCGGCTACCGCCAGGTGCTGGCGGCGGTGCGCGCCGCCGGCTTTGTCACCGTCTTCCTGCGCGGCCGCAGCTGGGGAGGACAACCCACCCGCACCCGCCTGATCGAGGAGAAGCCGGCATGAGCACCGCGGCCGTCGCCGACGCCGGCGAGGCGGGCTCCGATCGCCACCTCGACCGGACCATCGACCGGCTGCTTGTCTGGCTGCCGACGCTGGCCTCGGTCGCCGCCGTCGTGACGTATCTGGCCGTCCACCGCCAGCTGGTGCTGGAACCGGCCGGCGAGCTGTTGGCGGCACTCCGCTCGGGCGGCTGGGCGGCCGAGCCCGGAGTTCTCTTCTCGTTCGCGCTCCTTCTGACACCACCGACGGCGCTGCTCATGGCGCTGGCGGCAGCGATATGGCCCTGGAGCCGGTTCTACGATCGCCGGCCGACCTTGCGCCTGTTGGCGACCCTGACCGTCACTTCGGCGGTGGTCGTCGTCCTGCAGATCGCCCTCGGAGCGGCCGGCATCCTCAAGACTGAGACCTTGGCGGTAACCGCCCTGGGGCTGGCCGCCGTCCTGTTCGTCGTCGACCGCTCCCGCCGTGAGGTCACCCCCCGGCCAGCGCGGAAGCCGAGCGGGCCACCCTCGGTGTTGATCGACGGCCCGTTCACCGGCATCGCCGCGCGGCTCGAGCTGGCGCCGCCGAGCCGCCTGGGGGTCTTTCTGGGGGGTGTGGCGGGCGTCAGCTGGCTCGGCCTGGCGGCGATCGGCGCCCTGACGCCGCCCTGGGGTTGGGACAGCATGGTCTACCACCTGACCGACGTCTTCTGGTTCGCCCAGAGCGGCGCCCTCGAACCGTTCCCACACCCAGCCCACCAGTTCCACTTTCCCAAAGTGGCCGAGCTCCACTCCCTGTGGTTCTATCTGTTGGCCGGGGGTGGCGCCGGCGCCTGGAGGGTGACCGGCATCGCCCTGCTGCCCCTGGCCCTGAGCGCCGGCGTCGCGGTGCGCGCGGCCGGCGAGCTGCTCGGTCTGCGATCGGCGCTCGCCTGGCTGGCGCCGGCAACGATGCTGATACCGCTTGCCCTCATCCAGCCGCTGGCCGGCTACACCGACCTGGCATTCACCGCCTTCTTGCTGGCCGGGTTCGCCTTTCTGTTGGCCGCTCTGCGGCGCGGTCACACGGCCGACTGGGCGCTGGCGGCGCTGGCCTGCGGCCTGGCGCTGGGCAGCAAGCTGTCGTTCATCTATCTTGGCCTGCCGCTGATTCTGCTCGTGGCGGTGCGCCCCGGCCGCCTCCGGCTGCGCCCACGCGTCCTCCTGCGGATCCCGCTCTGCGCGCTGCTGCTCGCCCTCGGTTGCGGTTTCTGGCTGCTGCCGAGCCTGCTGCGCACCGGCAATCCGCTATATCCGGTGGCGGTCACCGTCGCTGGTCACACGCTGCTCGAAGGCCCCGCCGTCGTCGAGCCGGCCGACACCGATCGGCAGCGCTATACCGACAGCCTCGCCGGCTGGCTGGTCTATCCACTGCACGAGCGCTTCCGGGACCGGCTGGCCTATTCGCCGGACAACGGCTTCGGGCCGCAGTTCGCCGCCGCCTGGCTCGCCCTGCCGTTCGCTCTGGTGCTGGCGCTGCGCCGGCGCAACTGGTTGCTGACGCGAGCCCTGCTGGCCGCGCCGGCGACGCTGATCGCCTGGCTCGTGTTCTCACCCTGGGAGCATCCGCGCTACGCGCTCACCGCTTGTGGTTTCGCGCTTCTCGGCCTGGCCGCCGCCGAGGAAGCCGCCAGCGGCGGTCCTGGAGCATCGCCCGCCGCCCGCAAGCTGCTGCGCTCGGCGGTCGTCGTGGCGCTGCTCTTCGCCGCTCCGGCGAGCCTGTTTGCGGCGGCGCCCGATCTGCCGCGGGTGGTGGAGCGCTGGAAGGCCGGCGACTGGCAGCCGACCGACATCTACCCGCAGCTCTACGGCCCGGCCGGCAGAGCCTTCAACTGGATCAGCGAGCATGGTGGCGCCGGCACGACCGTCAGCTTCGACAAGCCGACCTTCGTCGCCCCACTGTTCGGCTGGCACGGCCGCAACCGGGTGGTCTACGCAGCATCGCTCGGAGAGCGCGACGTCGAAGGCCTGGCCGTGGCCCGATCGAGTCGCAGCTGGCAACGCTTTCTCGAGCGCGAGCGGGTCGACTGGCTGGTCGTCTGGCGCGACTGGTGGGAGGAGCAGCCGCAGCCGACCCTGCGCCAGCGCTGGATCGCCGCCCATCCCGACGGGTTCGAGGAGCTCGCGGCATTCGGTAAGACAGCGCGCATCCTGGCTCCTCGGGCCACCGGCGGCAACGCCACCGCCGGCGCCACCCGCAATCTGGCCGAGCTGTCGAGCGACCGGCGATGGGTACTCGAGTACGCCACGGGGGCCACGGCAGCCATCGCAGCGGACTCGGCCGGCGGCCTGCGGGTCGACTACCAGTTTCTTACCCATCGGCCGGACTACCTGGACCTGAGGCTCGACCTGGCCGAAGGCGACTGGCCCCCCGACTCCCGGCTGGTCTTCGGTCTCGACAGCCCGCGCGGCTCGCCGCTGCTCTGGATCTACCTGAAAGAGGTCGACCCGCGCCGCAACTGTCGTTTCCGGGTCGCCCCCAGACCACCGGCGACGGCGTCGGGAGACGTCGCCCTCGACCTCGCGCAGCCGCAGGCGCAGACGCCTGGATTCGCCATCCGCCGGGTCGCCTCGGTGCATCTGGTACTCGACGACGGTGGCTCCGCCCAGGCTTCCAGCGGCAGCTTCCGTCTGCATGATTTCCGGCTCGAGCCGGCCGAGGGCGCGCCGGCGGCCGCCCGCGCTTCGCTCAAGGAGGGTCCCTGATGAAGAACGCTCTGACGTTGTGCCTGCTGATCCTGATTGCCGCAGCGGCGGCCGCCACCACCGCCACCCCCACCGCCACCGCCACCGCCACCGGCGAGGCGTTGGAGCGAGCCGCTGCCGACGGTCGCTGGCAAGAAGTGCGGGTGCTTGCCGACAGCCTGCTGGCCGGGGACCCGGCCAACGGGCGGGCCCTGGCGCTGCGGGCCGAGGCGCACCGGCGTGGGGATCGGCTGACGTCGGCACGCTACGACTACACGACCCTTGCCGAGCTGCATCCCGAGGACCCCTCCCCATGGTTCTGGATCGGCACCATCGACCGCTGGCAGGGGCGCGCCGATGACGCCCTCGAGGCCTACGCCCGGGCGCTCACCCTCGACCTGGATCACCACGGCGCCCTCACCGGCCGCGCCCGCGTCTTTCTGTCGCAGCAGAGACCCGGAATCGCCGAGGCCGAGCTGCGCCGCGCGCTTGCCGGTCACCCGGGAGATCCGGAGGCCAGCCGACTGCTGGCCGAGGCGCTGGCCGGCCAGGCCCGCATGAAGGAGGCCCATCAAGCCCTGGCGGACGCCTTCTCGGGCGCCGAGCTGGCGCGACACCAGGGCGATCTGGAGCTGACTGCCGGCCACCCGGGAAGAGCCCTCAAGCGATACCAGCAGGCTCTCGAGATCGAGCCCGCCAACCCCGACAACCTGCGGCGGCTGGCCGAGGCGGAGAGGCGAAAAGGTGACGATCGCGCCGCCTTCGAGACCTTCCAGCGCGTCCTCGAGAACGAGCCCGCCGACATCGGCAGCCTTTACTGGGTGGGCGTCCTGGGCACCCGTACCGGCAATCATGCCGAGTCGCTCGCCGCCTGGGAGAAGATGCTGACCTACGAGCCCGACAACGTCGCCGCCCTGGTGGGCAAGTCCCGGGTGTTGTTCTACCGCGGCCGCCGAGCGCCGGCCCTGAAGCTCGCCGACCGGGCTCTGGCGGTAGCGCCCGACAACAGCGAGGCGCGCACTCTGCGGGCGTTCATCCTGGCCGCCAGCGGCCGGCTGCGCGACGCCAGTCTGGACTACCGGGCGGTGCTCGCCAGCGATCCCGGCAACAGCGACGCCCGCACCGGCTTCGACCGCGTTTCGGAGGCGCGGTCCTGGGAGGTCTCCGGTCTGTCCGATGTGTCGCAGGTCGTCGAGGGTCTGGACGACGAAGGCCTGGTGGTCGACGGCCAGCCGATCCGGCCGACGCGGATCGAGTATCTGAGCGAGGGCTTCGAGAGCCGCCTGCGCTCACGCGTCGGCAACGGCGGCGGCCTGTCGGTCAGGGTCGCCCAGCGCCGCGAGGCGGTCACCCAGCTCGACTCCGGCCGCCCGATCTACGACCTCGACGTGACCGAGGCGGCGGCCGGCTTCGACCACCGGCTGGGCGATGGCGTTCGGTTCTCGTGGCGGGTCGGCGGCAGCCGCTTCGAGCCGCGCACGACCGGAGCGATCCGGGAGGAGGACCGGGCCGGCGGCAGCGCCGCGCTGGAGTGGCAGCAAGGCCGCTTCAGTGTGCGCGCCTCGGCCGACCGCGAGCCCTTCATCTACCGCAGCTTCGCCGGTGACACCCAGTTCCGCATCTTCGACCACGATCGCCTCGGCGTTCGCCTGGCGGCACAGCTGGGTCCCACGATGAGGCTCGAGGCCACCGCCGGTCGGTCCGAGTTCAGCGGCGGGTCACCGAGCGATTCGCCCGCCTCGGCCGGCCTGGCGCTGCGCTGGCGGCGCGACGGCGCTTCGGCGGCGCTGATCGTGCACAGCACGCCGTTCCCCGAGCGCTTCCTGACCGCCGACGGCGGCCTGCGCTTCGTCGACTACGAGGCCGCCCGTGTCGAGCTCAAATCCGCGGTGGCGGCCGGCTTCCGTCTCGCCCTGGAGGCCGAGACCGGCCGCTACGGGGCGACACCACGCACCATCACGGTGGGCGGCGCCAAGGTGGACGGCCCGCTGGAAGAGAACGCCCGCGCCACCGGCCGGCTGACGCTGGCCTGGTCGCCGCCGCGCCTGCGGCAGCTGTCCATCGGCGTACGGGGGCTCGTCGACGAGTACGATTTCGACACCGCGCCCTACAACACCGTCGACACCGTCGCCGGCACCGCTTTCGCGCAACTGGCCGGCGAGACCTCGCGGGCGGCCTACAGCCTGCTCGTCGAGTCGAGCCGGATCGACGACGACCGGGATCCCGACTATGACCGCCAGACCGTAGCGTTGAAGCTCGAAGCCAAGCTGGGCACCGCCGGCCTGCGGGCGCCGCTGCGCCTCGGTATCGAGGGCCGGTACACCACCGCGACCCTGGCGGGCGACGCGCAGCAGTACGACGAGGAGCTGCCGCGGGCGCGGATCTACTTGCGGGTGCCGTTCTAGCAGCTCAAGAAAAAGGCTCCCCCCCGGCGATGCCCGGGGGGCTCGCGCTTCCGCGACGTCCCTCTGCAGATGGGAAGCGGGCGGCCTACTCGCCGCCTTCGCCGCCGCCGCCGCCACCGTTGTGGACGACCATGATGAGGCGGTCGTGATGACCGCCGAGATCGACCGCGGAGGCGAACTTCTTCATCATCTCCTTGTTGGCCTCCTCACCGCGTGCTTTGTCAGCGACTTCGAAAGCGGCGTCGATCGCGTCCTGGGCGGCCAGGTTCGGCATCGCGGTCCAGAACATGACGTTGGCCGGACCTTCATGCACTTCGCTCGCGGCCAGACCGAACGCACCGATCGTGCCTGCCGCCTGTAGCTCTTCCATCGTCGGCTGGACATTCTCCACCCAGAGATTCTCGAGGGTGCCCGCCTGGCCGGGCTTCATCGGGAAGTACGACAGCCTGAAGTAGGCCGGTGGGGTCCCCGCCTCGGAGCGCACCACCACCCTGTGGCGGACGATATCGTCGTAGTGGGATCCGGCCTCCACCAGCGACTGCCACTCCTCCTGCTCGGCCGCCATGTCCTCGGGGCTCTTGGCCATCTGCATGCCCATGAACGCCTGCATGAAGGCGTCCGCCGCCGCCCAGTCACGGAAGGTCACCCACTCCATGATGTTCCAGTCGTCGCCGGCGCGATGGTTGACCGCCATGCCGACACCCCAGGTGAGGACGTGGCCGTCGGCCATCAGGCCGTCGTAGATCTTGGCGCCATTCTGGGCGATGTTCTGGCCGAGCGCCATGCTCTTGCCGGGCTGAGACTGGAGGTACGACAGCCAGGTGATCGGCTTGGGGGCCATCTCGTGGCTGTCGGCGGTCGCCGCCAGCGGCACCAGCAGCAGGCCGAGCAGCAGGGGCAGGGCCAGTCGTTGACGTGTCTTCATGAGGGATCCTCCTTGTCTTGCTTTCTCGGAGGGCAGCGGTGTCGCCGTCCGACCCCGGCCGGAAACCCACCGCCCCTGTCTACGGGACCGATCGGAGCGCGATCACGCGGCTCGGCAAACGGTCCCGGTAAGAGATTCGTAGACGCAATGTAGCAGATCGACAACCGGCCCGGGCAACCGGCCGCGCTATCCTCGCGCCGAGCATCCGATGGGAAACTTCGGAGGACCCCACAGCCATGCAGCGGACAGCTTCCATTCTCCTACTGTCGACCGCCCTGGCCGCCACCACCGCGGCGCAGTCGCCCCACAACCCCGCCGCCGCGGGGCGGGATCACGCCGCGCCGCACTCGGACGACGAGGCCGCCGGCGAGTCGCCGGCCGCGGGCGAGCGCGCCCTGCGTCACGAGGGCCCGGCCGATCACTCCTTCGCCGACGCCGAGGGCTGGGCCGAGCGGTTCGAGTCGGCCGAGCGGGACGCCTGGCAGATGCCCGACCGGGTGGTCGAGGCGCTGGCGCTCGAGCCCGGCGCCAGCGTTGCCGACATCGGCTCGGGCACCGGCTACTTCGCGCGCCGCTTCGCCGACGCCGTCGGCCCCACCGGCACTGTCTATGCCGCCGATATCGACGGC
>CALZJC010000006.1 GCA_945787525.1 Thermoanaerobaculia bacterium
CAGAGCATGCTCTTGGGCGATATCAAGAAGATCCTGGAGGCGGAGGTCATCGCCGGGGACGGCCTGGAGGCCATCCAGGTGGAGATGGCCTGCGGCGCCGATCTCATGAGCGACGTGCTGGCCCACATCAAGGAGGGCTCGCTGCTGCTGACCGGGCTGGCGAACCCGCAGGCCGTGCGTACGGCGGAGATGGCCAACGTCCGGGCGATCTGCTTCGTGCGCGGCAAGCGGCCGTTTCCCGAGACCATCGCCCTGGCGGAGAGCAAGGGGCTGCCGCTGATCGCGACGGACCTGCCCATGTTCGAGAGCTGTGGACGGCTGTACGAGCGGGGGCTGCCGGGCTGTTCGGAAAGGCCCTAGGAGTTGATAGTCGGCAAGCTGCAGGAGCTGGTGCTAGAGCTGAAAGTCGGCGACGTGATGACCGCAGATCCAATCACCCTCGGCCCCGGCGACCGCATGAGCGATCTGCGGGATCTGCTGCGCGCGCATCACTTTTCGGGGCTGCCGGTGGTCGACGACAAGCAGCTGGTGGGCATCGTCAGCGTCGAGGACTTCATCAAGTTCCTGGGCAACGGGAAAGACGACTGTGCGGTGGAAGAAGAGATGACCGGAGTGGTCCAGACGCTCTACGCGGACGATTCGTTGACGCACGCGATCGGCAGGTTCGAGAGCTCGGGTCTGGGGCGATTCCCGGTGGTCGAGCGCAGCGGCGGGGCGCTCGTCGGCATCGTCACCAAGGGCGATCTGATCAGGGGGATGCTGAGGAGGCTCGAAGCGGAGTTTCACGAGGAGGAGATTCACCGCTACCGGGCGAGCCATCTCTTCGAGGACGTCGAGGCGGACGCCACGGCCCTGACCTTGCGCTACGACGTCGCGGGCCAGGATTTCAAGCGAGCCGGAGAGGCGTCGAGCCGCCTCAAGCGCACGCTGAGCCACCTCGGCATTCGGCCGGACGTCGCGCGACGGGTGGCGATCGGCTGCTACGAGGCGGAGATGAACCTGGTGATCTTCACCGATGGCGGCACGATCGACGCCCAAGTGCGGCCAGCCAGCATCGTCGTGGAGGTGCGGGACGAAGGGCCCGGGATCGACGACCTGGAGAAGGCCCTGCAGCCGGGTTACTCGACGGCGGCCGACTGGGTCCGCGAGCTGGGATTCGGCGCCGGCATGGGTCTGCCCAACATACGCAAGATGGGTGACGAGTTCGACATCCGGTCGACGGCCGGCAAAGGCACCGTCTTGACCGTTTCTTTCGACACAAGCGAGGCCGGAGATGAAACTGACTGATCTGATGGAAGAGCTCGATCTCGGAGTCCGGGTGGCCGGCGACACTCTCAACGGCGAGGTGACCGGCGGGTACGCGAGCGATCTGATCAGCGATGTGCTCGCCCATGCGACGGCCGGCGATCTGTGGGTCACGCTGCAGACCCATCAGAACATCGTCGCGGTGGCCAGCCTGAAGGACCTCGCCGGCGTCGTCCTGGTGGGCGGCAGGGAGCCGCAGGAGGACACGCTGCTGAAGGCCGAGGAGGAAGGCGTGCCGATCCTGGTCAGCAGAATGACCGCCTTCGAGCTGGTCGGCCGGCTCTACGCGCTGGGCATCCGCAGTGCCGAACTGGAGGCCGTGGAGGTTTGAGAGAGTTGCGAGCGGATCTGCACCTTCATACCTGCCTGTCGCCGTGCGGCGGGCTGGAGATGGTGCCGACGGCGATCGTCAAACAGGCCAAGACCGTCGGCCTGGACATGGTGGCGGTGTGCGATCACAACTCCGTCGCCAATGTCGCCGCGGTGGCGAGCGTCGGGGAGCGCGAACAGCTGTGCGTCATCCCGGGGATCGAGATCGCCAGCCGCGAGGAGGTGCACATCCTCGGTCTGTTCGGCCCCGAGTTGGACCTCGTCGGCCTGCAGCGGCTGGTCGACGAGAACCTCGAGGGAGTAAACGAGGAGGACGCCTTCGGGCTGCAGGTGGTCGTCGACGAGCGGGACGAGCCCACGGACGTCGAGACCAAGCTGCTCATCGGCGCTACCGCCCTGACCCTCGAGGAGGTCGTGGCGACGATCCACGCGTTCGGCGGTCTGGCGATCGCCGCGCACATCGACCGCGAGGGTTTCGGGCTCATCGGTCAGCTGGGCTTCATCCCCCGCGGGTTGCCGCTCGACGCGCTCGAGGTCTCTCCGCGCGCGTCGCAGAGCGAGTGGGACGGGCGATGGCAGGGCGAGTTTCCGGTGATCACCTCTTCGGATGCTCACCATCTGGAGGAGATCGGCCGCGTATCCACCCGCTTCCAGGCCGAGGAGGCGAGCTTCGACGAGATCCGCAAGGCCTTGAAAGGGCAGGACGGCCGCAAGGTGCTGATCCACTGACATGGAAGATCTCTCGCTGCACATCCTCGACGTGGTCGAAAACTCGGTTGCCGCCGCGGCGTCGACGATCGAGATCCTCATCGTCGAGGACACCATGAACGACCGGCTGTCCCTCGAGATCCGGGACGATGGCAAGGGCATGGACGAGGAGCTTCGCGAGAAGGCCCTCGATCCATTCTTCAGCACCAGGACCACGCGCCGAATCGGGCTGGGGCTGCCGCTTCTGGCTCAGGCGGCGCGTGACAGCGGCGGCGATCTCGAGCTGGAATCGGCGCCCGGCAAGGGCACCACCGTGCGGGCGGTGTTCCAGTTGAGCCACCCGGATCGCAAGCCGCTGGGAGACATCGCCGCTTCACTGGTGGCGATCCTGGCGGGCAGACCGCACCTGGACGTGCGCTTCGAATACGAGAAGGACGGCGAGATCGTCGCCAGCATGGACAGCCGCCAACCGGCGGAGAGCGTGGCGGAGTAGACGGATGGTCAACCTGACGATCGACGGCAAGCGAGTTGAGGTCGAACCCGGGACCACCATCCTCGAGGCGGCCGAGCAGCTGGGGATCCGTATCCCCACTCTGTGCCACCACAAGGCGCTGGCGCCGTATGGCGCCTGCCGTCTCTGCCTGGTCGAGCTGGAAGGCCCGCGGCCGGTCCTCCAGGCCTCCTGTGTGTATCCCGCCCAGCAGGACCTGGTGGTCCAGACGGCCAGCGAGAGAGTGCTCCAGACGCGGCGCATGATGATGGAGCTGCTGCTCGCCAGGTGCTCGGAGGTCGGGCCGATCCAGGAGCTGGCCAGCGAGTTGGGCGTTGCCGAGACTCGCTTCCCAAAGCAGCAGGAGGACTGCATTCTGTGCGGGCTCTGTGTGCGGGTCTGCGAGGAGAGGATGGGCATCGGGGCGGTCGACTTCGTCGGCCGCGGCACCGAGAAGCTCGTCGCGCCGGCCTACGACCCGCACTCGGCCAGATGCATCGTCTGCGGCGCCTGCAAGGTCGTCTGTCCGATCGAGACGGTGGATCTCGACCGGATGAGTGCGCAGCCGCCGCGGCCCATCGCCGCCGAGTTCGACCAGGGACTGGCGCCACGGCCGTCGATCTACATTCCCTACCCGCAGGCCGTGCCGCGGGCGGCGGTGGTGGATCCGGAGACCTGCATGCATCTCCGCCGTCGGCCGGAAGATCTCTGCCGGGCGTGCGAGGCTTTCTGCGACGCCGGGGCGATCGACTTCACCCAGCGGGACCAGATGAAGGTGGCGGACGTCGGCGCGGTCATCCTGGCGCCGGGATTCGAGCTGTTCGATCCCGAGCTGGTCCAGGAGTACGGCTACGGCCGCTATCCCAACGTCGTCTCCAGCCTCCAGTTCGAGCGCATCCTCTCGGCCAGCGGCCCGTTCGAGGGCAAGGTGCTGCGGCCCTCGGATCACCGGCCGCCGAAGAGCGTCGCCTTCATCCAGTGCGTCGGCTCGCGCGAGGCCAAAGGCAGGAACTACTGCTCTTCGGTCTGTTGCATGTACGCCACCAAGCATGCGCTGATCGGTATGGAGCACGAGAAGGACCTCGAGTGCACCATCTTCTTCATCGACATGCGTGCCTTTGGCAAGGGTTTCGACGACTACTACCAGCGCGCCGAAGAGGCGGGAGTGCGCTACATCCGCTGCAAGCCGTCGGCGATCCACGAGGACCACGCCACCGGCAACCTGCGACTGGTCTACCAGGAGGAGGGCCGCGAGTTGGCGAGCGCCGAGTTCGACCTGGTGGTTCTCTCCTGCGGACTGGCGCCTTCGCTCGGCGTGCAGGAGCTGAGCCGGCAGTTCGGGGTCGAGCTCGACGAGCACGGCTTCTGCGCCACCGACGACTTCTCGCCCGTCGAGACCTCCAACCCCGGGATCTTCGCCTGCGGCCCGTTCACCGAGCCCAAGGACATACCGGAGACGGTCATGCAGGCGTCGAGCGCGGCCGCCAAGGCGATGACGCTCCTGGCCGAGGAGCGCGGCTCGCTCATCACTCGCACGGAGTATCCGCCGGAGAAGGACGTTGCCGGTCGGGAGCCGCGTATCGGCGTCTTCGTCTGCCACTGCGGCAAGAACATCGGCGGCGTTGCCAACGTGCCCGAAGTCGTCGAGTACGCCAGAACCCTGCCCGACGTCGTGCACGCCGAGGACAACCTCTACACCTGCTCGGTGGACACCCAGCTGCGCATCCAGCAGATGGTCCAGGAGCACGACCTGAACCGCGTGGTGGTCTCCTCTTGCAGCCCGCGCACCCACGAGGCGCTGTTCCGCGACACCTGCCGCAAGGCGGGTCTCAACGAGTACCTGTTCGAGATGGCCAACATCCGCGACCAGAACACCTGGGTGCACATGCACGAGCCGGAGAAGGCGACCCGGAAGGCCGAGGACCTGACCCGCATGGCCGTCGCCAAGGCGCGCCTGCTCGAGCCGCTGTCGCGGATCAGAGTGCCTGTCAACCACGATGCGCTGGTTGTCGGCGGCGGTATGGCGGGCATGACCACGGCGCTGGATCTGGCCGGTCAGGGATTCGACGTGCACCTGGTGGAGAGGGAGGACCGCCTGGGCGGCAACCTCCGCAACGTGCATTACCTGCTCGGCGAATGCGATCCGCAAGCCCGGCTGAGCCAGACCATCGGCGCGGTCACCGGCCATCCCAGGATCCACCTCCACCTGGCGAGCCGGCTGGCCGAGGTCGACGGCTTCTACGGCAACTTCGAGTCGAAGATCGTCAACGGCCGCGGTGAGGAGACCGTCCAGCATGGCGTGGTCATCGTCGCCACCGGTGCCCAGGAGCGAACCCCCTCCGAGTATCTCTACGGCGAGGAGAACGGGGTCCTGACCCAGAACGAGCTCGAGACCGCTCTTGCCGCCGGGGTTCCGCGGTTCAAGAACCTCCAGTCGGTCGTGATGATCCAGTGCGTCGGCTCACGTGAGCCCGAGCGGCCCTGGTGCAGCCGCATCTGCTGCTCCCACGCGGTGAAGAACTCGCTCAAGCTCAAAGAGCTGAACCCGAAGACCGACGTCTACGTGCTCTACCGGGACGTCAGGACCTACGGCACGCGCGAGCAGCACTACGGCCGGGCGCGGGCCGCGGGGGTGAGGTTCCTGCGCTACGACGTCGACCGCAAGCCGGCGGTCGAGAAGGTGGGCGACCGCTACCGGGTGACCACGCTTGATCGCATGCTCAACCGCGAGGTGAGCCTGGAGGCCGACCTGGTCGTGCTCTCCACCGGCATTGTCCCCCACGACGACGCCGAAGAGCTGGCCAAGATGCTCAAGGTCTCGCAGAGCCGCGAGAAGTTCTTCCTCGAGGCGCACATGAAGCTACGGCCGGTGGAGTTCGCCACCGAGGGCATCTTCATGTGCGGCCTGGCGCACTGGCCCAAGTCGGTCGACGAGTCTGTCGCCCAGGCCGGCGCCACGGCAGCCAAGGCGGCCACCATCCTGTCGCAGGACGAGCTCGACCTGGAAGGCACCGTGTCGAAGGTCACGGACGCCAACTGCGACGGCTGTGCCTACTGCGTGGCGCCGTGTCCCTACGACGCCATCACGCTGCTCGAGTACATGAGCGACGGCGCGGTCAAGAAGACCGTCGAAGTCAACGAATCGCTGTGCAAGGGCTGCGGCTCTTGCCAGGCGACCTGTCCGAAGCAGGGCATCTTCGTCAAGCATTTCCGTCTCGACCAGATCGAGGCGATGGTGAACGCTGTATTGGAGGCATGATGAGCGACGACGGTTACGAACCGCTGATCATCGGATTCTGCTGCAACTGGTGCGCCTATGCCGGGGCCGATCTGGCGGGCGTCTCCAGGGTGCAGTACCCGACCAACATCCGCGTCATCCGGGTGATGTGCTCGGGCATGATCCACCCGAATCTGGTGGTCAACGCCCTGACCAACGGGGCGGACGGCGTTCTGGCCTGCGGCTGACATCTGGGCGACTGTCATTACCTGGATGGTAATGAGAAAGCTCAGAAGCGGGCCGAAGCGATCGAGCTGATCCTCGAGGACCTGGGGATCGAGCCCGAGCGCTTCCGGCTCGAGTGGGTCTCGGCGTCCGAAGGTCAGCAGTTCGCCGAGATCGTCGAGAGCTTCACCAGGGAGATCGAGGAGCTCGGTCCGAGCCCGTACGCCTAGCGGGGGATAGATATGGCAGAGCCCAAGGCAAGCCTCATCGACGGCAAGAAGTTCATGTGGGACGGACGGGAGTACGGTGATCGAGAGGAGGCCGACAAGGCGCGAGAGCAGTACGAGGAGGAGGGTTTCGAGGCCCGGGTCGTGTCCGAGGACGACACCGTTCGGGTCTATACCCGGAGGGTGGTCAGCCATGTCGAGCTGACCGGCTCCGCTCCGGTGTAGTCAGCAGTAACTTCTGATAGCGCCACGAGAAAGGAAGGTGCACTCATGGCTGTGACGGTAGCTTCAGAGTGGCTCAACGCCTGTTCCGGCTGCGAGATATCGATCCTCAACATCGGGGAGCCGATTCTCGACCTGATACCGGACAAGCTCGAGCTGGTACACATCCCGGCGCTCGTCGACAGCAAGTACTTCGGACCGACCGGGGACGGCGACAGGCTCACCCTGCCCAAAGCGACGGTGGGTCTGGTCTCCGGCGGCGTGCGCAACGCCGAGCACGAGGAGGTGCTCAAGGAGTTGCGGGACAAGGTGGACATCCTCATCGCCTTGGGGACCTGCGCCACGAATGGCGGCATTCCGGCCCAGGCCAACATGTTCGCCAACGAGGACGTTTTCGCGAAGGTCTTCCGCGGCTGCCCGACCCACGATGCGGTGGAGACCCCGGACGATCTGGTGCCCTGCTACACCGAGAACGTCAAGGCGATCGACGAGGTCGTCGACGTCGACATCTTCATCCCCGGCTGTCCGCCGCACCCGGACTGGATCGCCGACGCGCTGCTGGCGCTGCTCGACGGCAAGACCGAGTGGGCGCTGCCGGAGCGCAGCGTCTGCGACACCTGCCCGGTGATCCGCGAGGAGAAGTCGGGCGGCGGTGCGGTGAAGCGGCCGCTGGAGAACTTCGAGTACGACCCCGACCAGCCGCTCGAGAGCATGCGCTGCATCATGGAGCAGGGCTACCTCTGCGTCGGCGCGGTGACCCGGGCCGGCTGCGCGGGCCAGGACGGGGCACCGCGGTGCATCTCCGCGCGCCAGTCCTGCCGCGGCTGTTTCGGGCCCATCCGCAAGGGCGCCCGACCCCTGGTCGACATGATGGGCGCCATGTCCTCGGTCGGCCTGGAGGCCCGCAGCGTCATCGATCGGCGGGCGATGCTCAACCGCTTCGTCGGCTCTCACGGCAACCTGCGACCGCTGCCGGCGCGGCGCAGATAGAGGAGGCCTGGTCATGGGAACGACAATCAACATCCAGCCGATCACGCGCATCGAGGGACACGCGCGGGTCGCGATCGAGCTCGATGACGCCGGACAGGTCACCGACGCCCGCTTCCACGTCATGGCCCTGCGCGGCTTCGAGAAGTTCTGCGAGGGGCGGCCGGTGGAGGAGATGCCCCGCATCGTCAACCGGATCTGCGGCATCTGCCCGTGGAACCATCACCTGGCCTCGGTCAAGGCCGCGGACCGGGTGTTCGGCGTCGAGCCGCCGCCGACGGCGGTCAAGCTGCGTCGCCTGGCCCAGAACCTGTCCTGGATCCCCGACAAGCTGCTGCACTTCTACTTTCTCGCCGCACCGGACTTCGTGCTCGGGCCCGACGCCGACCCGTCGGTGCGCAACGTCATCGGCATCGCCAAGGCAGCGCCCGAGCTGGCAAAGAAGGTCGTCTCGCACCGCTACCGCGGCGCCATGGTGCTGGAGAAGTGGCTGGGCAAGGTGATCCACCCGGTGGCGGCGGTGGCGGGCGGCTTCTCGCGCCCCCTGCTCGAGGAGGAGCGACAGGAGTTCCTGGCCGAGACCCGGGAGCAGCTCGAGTTCGCCAAATTCTCCATCGAGTACGCCAAGACCGAGGTGTTTCCCAAGTACCTCGACACCGTCAAGACGCTGGGCGTCATCAACAGCGGCTTTATCGGCACGGTCACCGACGACGGGACGCACGAGATCTATGACGGCAAGATCCGTCTGATGCGGCCGAACGGCGAGTTCGACGACTTCCCCTACGAGGAGTACACGGAGCACATCGGCGAGCACGTCGAGCCGTGGAGCTACGCCAAGATGCCGTTCGCCAAGCGCTGGGATGACGGCCGATTCTCGATGGATCTCGACAACCCACAGGGGATCTACCGCAGCAACTCCCTGTCGCGCATCAACGTCTGCGAGCGCATGAGCACCCCCGAGGCGCAAAAGGAGTTGGAGCTGTTCCGTGAGCAGTTCGGACGGCCCGCCCAGCTCACCCTGCTGTACCACTGGGCGCGCCTGATCGAGCTGGTCTCGAACTGCGAGCGAGCGATCGAGCTGCTCGAGGACCCGGAGATCACCGGCCGAGACATCCGCGCCCAGGTGGAGGTCAAGGCCGGCGAGGGCGTCGGCTGTGTCGAGGCGCCGCGCGGCACGCTGATCCATCACTACGCGGGCGATGACGCGGGGCTGATCACCAGCGCCAACCTGATCGTCGGCACGACCCACAACCAGGCGCCGATCAACATGTCGATCAAGCAGGCGGCCTCGTCGCTGATCAAGGACGCCAACTATGACCAGGGCATGCTCAACAAGGTGGAGATGGCGATCCGCGCCTACGATCCGTGACTGAGCTGCGCCACCCACCGCCTGGATGGCGGCATGGACCTGGAGATCAGCCTGGTGACCGGCAAGGGAGAGGAGATCGAGCGGCTGCGGAACTTCTAGCGTGCTTGCAGCCTTGACGGCATCAGCCCGCGCGCTGTCGGCGGGCCATAAGAACCGAGGAAACAAAGGGTGTTCAGGGAGATTGAGACCAAGCGAGTCCTGATCTTCGGTTGCGGCAACGTGCTGTTGGGCGATGACGGCTTCGGGCCGGCCGTGATCGAGCGGCTGCGGCAGCGGCGCGACCTGCCGATCGACGCCCATGCCGAGGATGTCGGCACCAGCATTCGCGGCATCCTGTTCGACATTGCCCTGCTGGACAGGCGGCCGGAGCACATCATCGTGCTCGATGCGGCAGATCAGCCGGGGCGCCAGCCCGGGGAGGTCTACGAGATCTCGGTTGACGAGATCCCCGAGCGCAAGATCGTCGACTACTCGTTCCACCAGTTCCCCACGAGCAATCTGCTCAAGGAGATCCAGGAGCAGTGCGGCGTGAGGGTCACCGTGGTGGCCGCGCAGACTGCCGCCAAGCTCGAAGAGGTGGGGCCGGGACTCTCTGGCCCGATGCGGGCGGCGGTGGAGCTGGCGGCCGAGCGGGTGATCGGCCTGGTGGATTCCTGAGGAGGCGCAGATGGTCAGAGAAAAGGTCCTCGTCGTGGATGACGACGCCGTTTTCGTGGATGCCCTGAGTGCCGTCTTGGAGTCGCGATTCGATGTCATGACCGCGGCCAACGGCACCGAGGCCCTGGCTCGGATCGCCGACGACAAGCCCGACGTGGTCCTGCTGGACGTGATGATGGACCATCTGTCCGAGGGCTTCGAGGTGGCCCGGCGGCTCAAGGACGATCCTGCGACCTGCCACATAGCGGTGATCATGCTCACCGCCGTGGACGAGGTCTACAACTTCCGCATGGAGGTCGAGCAGTCGTACGTCCCGCATGACCGCTATTTGGAGAAGCCGGTCGAGCCGGAACGCCTGTTGGAAGTGATCGATGAGGTCCTGGTGGCCCAGCGAGCCTGAGCCGGGGCGAGCCGTCAGGGTCTCTCCAGAGTTCCTCGGGCAGCTGCGGTGGTTCGGGCGGCTGCGCTGGCTCGCCACCGGCGGCCTGGCCCTCGCCTCTCTTGCCGGATCGTGGATCGGCGCACCGCGCTTGTGGCCGAGCCTGTGTCTCCTGGCCGCCTTTGTCGGCGCCTACAACCTCATCTTTTGCTTCGTTCTGCGGCGCGGCCGCGAGAGTTACTCCGACCTCCAGCTGCGAGCTCTGGGCATCGCGGAGATCACCCTCGATCTGGTGGCTCTCCTGATAGCGGTTCACTTCACCGGCGGGCTGATGAGCCCGGTAGTGGTCTTTTTCGTCTTCCATATGGCCATCGGCACGACCATGCTGTCGACCGCGACGATGTACAGGATGGCCGCGGCCATCTGCGCGGGGCTGGCCGCTCTACATCTGATGGAGGGCTCGGGGCTACTCGCCCGCCAGACCATCGGCGCCGGCGCCGCGGAGTGCGGCCGGCTTTGCGACCTGAATCTCATAGCGATCATGGTGGCTGTCTTCGGCACTGTCTACCTGACAGGCACCGTGACCAGAGCTTCCCGGCGCAAGAGCGTCGAGCTCCGGCAGGCCACCCTGCAGCTGCAATCGAGGACTCTCCAGCTGGAGCGCGTGTTGGAGGAGATTCGGGATCTCGAGCGGCGCAAGTCGCACTACATGAGGATCTCGGCTCATCAGCTGCGCTCGCCGCTGGGCACCATCAAGACCGTTCTACAGGTGCTGACGCAAGGGTTCGTGAACCCGGGCTCGAGGCGCGGCCGCAGGGTCCTGGCCGGCGCCGTCGAGCGCACCGACCACCTGCTGGCCATCGCCAACGACCTGCTGGAGCTGGCCAAGATCCGCGAGGGCCAGGAGCGGGCGCCCTGGACCGGAGACGTCGATCTCAATCAGGTCCTGACCGACGCACTGGATGCCCTGCAGCCGTTTGCCCGGAGCCGCCGAATCGACCTGGCTCGCAGCTTCGAGGGAGAGGGCACGCTGGCATGGGGCGTGGTACCGGATCTCAGATTCGCTTTCGAGAATCTTATCGACAACGCCATCCGCTACTCCCAGGCAGGGGGCGAGGTGCGGGTGTCGGTCGCAGTCTCCGAGGAGCGGGCAACGATCTCTGTCACGGATCAGGGAATCGGAGTCCCCGAGGAGCTTCAGGCCGAGGTCTTTCTGGAGTTCGTGCGTGGCCCGGAGGCGAGGCGGATCGCCCCAAACGGCACCGGCCTTGGTCTCACGATCGTCAAGGCGGCTACCGAGCTGCACGGCGGCGCGGTGTCTCTGACGAGTCGAACGGGTGTCGGCACGACGGTCACGATCTCGTTGCCCCTGCGTAACGCGCCGCCGCCGGGCGCTCGCCGGGGAGTGGTGCCCGCGGCCTGACCGGTTCGCGCTGCCAAGCGGTGAGAAGGTCAGGCTAAGCGAGAAAAAGAAGCGCCGGCCTCTTCCCGCCGAGGGATGAGGCCGGCGCCGTAGAAGGCGGACAGGAGGCTAGCTACTTCCAGCGGTAGCCGACCGACAGCTCCAGGATGTCCGCGTCGTAGTCGTCGAAGTTGAACTCGACTTCGTCGTAGTCGACCGTGCGATAGCCGACCCGGGCCACATAGCCGTCTTTGACGTCGAACTCGACGTAGCCTCTGAAATCGTCCCTATCCAAGGCGAAGCTGCCGTCGTTCGAGTAGGTCCGGAACTCGGCGCCGCAGGTGAACCGCTCCGCCTGATAGCGCAGCACGCCGTCGAAGAACTCGGCGTCGGCGGCGTAGAGAACCGGAAACGGGAACATCACGCCGCCGCCGAAGCCGGGCGCAGTCGTCACCACCTGGTCGATCGCCCGGTCCACCTCGATCGCCGAGGTGCCGACGGAGACCGTCAGGCCGTCCTTGCTGTAGCCGAGCCGCAGACCGTAGCTGTCCTGGCTGGACCGCCAGCCGGATCGCGTGTTGTCGAAGTCGGCGGTCGTGTAGTTGCCACTTAGATGGACGCCGTTGTCGAGCCGCACCGAGCCCTGGAGACGGATCTTCTCCCGGTCGGTGGGCGAGGCCAGCGCGAACGGATTGTCGATCGAGCTGTCCTCGTAGCCGAGGCTCAAGCGCGCCATCTTCGACGGCTTCCAGTTCAGCTTGGCGAAGTAGCCGCTCTGGCTGGTGGCCTCCCTTTCGGCATGCGGGTCGCCGCCTTCGGTAAAGCGGAAGTCGACGTCGCGGTCCTCGTCGAGCAGACCGAGGGCGACGGTGATCTGCGGTGACACGTAGAGGTTGGCGCCCAGCTCGTAGCTCGTCGTCTCGACGACCCAGGCGCTCGACTCCGCCGGTCCGCCGAAGGTCAGGCTGCCATTCTGGTCCAGGTCGTACTGGCGCACACTGCCGACCAGCGCCACGCGGTCGTTGACCATGTAGCTCAAGTCGATGTCGTAGAGGTCCAGGCTGCGATCGACCTCGCCACCGCCGCTGACGTCGGTGGTGAACGGCGCCCCGGTGAAAGCGATGCCTTTGCTGCGCTCATGGCCGGAAAAGTCCATGTCGAGGCTCTGCATCATGCCGGCCACACCGATAGTGAGCTTGTCGTTCGGCCGGGCGCTGAGGCGCACCGTCGTCTCGTTGCTGGTGAAGTCGTACGGCCGGTCGAAGAAGAAGAAGTCGAGGATCGTCGCGTCCTCCGGGTCCTCGCCCAGCGACTGGCCCGGCAGGAAGATCTCGACCACGTTCTCGTAGTCGCGGATCCGCTCTTCGACGATCAGCGTCACCTTGTCCCAGGCGTACTCGAAGCCGCCGAAGTAGCTGTTGAGCGACTCGTCGACCGGCTGGTCGAACTCGAACTCGTCGCGCGAGACGTCGAGCGTGGTGGTGCTCTCGCCGCGCTTGGTGAAGCGCTCGAGGCCAAAGTGGAGTTTGGCCTGGGGGTTGAGGCGGACGTTGAAGTTCGCCGTGTCGCGGACGCGGGTGAAGTCGAAGTGGTGGAAGTCGCCGGCCAGCGCCAGCGCCGGGTTGCCGGCCAGATCGAGCGGCAGGATGATGTCTTCGTAGAAGTAGTCCGACTTCATCCGCCTGTAATCGAAGTCCCACTTGCCGTACTTCTCGATCGACAGGCTCATGGTCTCGAACGGGTCGCCGCCGTAGTTGGTCAAGCTCAGCTGCACCCGGTCGACCATCTTGCTATCGCCTTCCTCCGGGATGTAGCTGAAGTCGAGATTGAACAGCCGCGGTCCATCGTCGAGGTTGATGTCTTCGCGGTACTTGGCCGCGTGGCCGCCCGTGTCGACGCTGCGATAGCCGAGCATGAAGCTGCCGGTGAATCCCTGCGCCAACGCCGGGCCAGCGATGAGTGCCAGCGCCAGAGGCGGCAGCAGCACCAATAGGAGGGTCTTTCTCGCTTTGGTCATAGGTCGCCTCCTCTTATTGCAGGAACGCCGGATGGAAGTTGGAACCGTGGATGGTGGAGTGGCAGTTGGTGCACTGCGAGCCCGAAACGAAGCGGGTGTGGAAGCCCGGCACCAGGTTGTGGCACGAGTAGCACATGTCCGCCTGGTTCTGGAACGTCAGCAGGTGGCGGTTCGGCGAGCCGTGCGGCGAGTGGCAGGAGACGCAGCCCTCGACCTTGAGCGAGCCGTGCTCGTAGACGAACGGCCCGCCCTTGTCGGCGTGGCAGGTCAGACAGGCCTCCTGCTTGAAGCCGCCCAGATACAGCCGCGTCGCCGGCTCGTGAGGGTTGTGGCACGAGGTGCACTCCAGGATCCCCTCCTGCAGCCGGTGGCGCTCGTTGAACTGGAACTGGGCGAAGACGTCGCCGTGGCACTCGGCGCAGCCGTTGGACGTCCGATTCGCCGCCAGCTCGGTGTGGATGGCTTCCGCCTCCTTGAGCTGGCTGTTGCCGGTCTCGCCGTGCATCGCGTGGCACTCGGTGCAGTCGAGGCCGGCCCGCGCGTGCGGCGACGCCTGGTAGCGAGGGTACTGGTCGCCGTGGCAGCTCAGGCAGCGCTCCCAGCGGGCCGGAGCCGCCACATCGTCACCGAAGTTGAAGATCTCGCCGCCCTCCTCCAGGTGCTCCGTGGGATCACCATGGCAGGAGGTGCAGCTCCACTCGCCTGCGGCGGCAAGGCCGGCCGTGTCCAGCGCCGAGTGCGGATTGCCCGCAAAGGCCGCGGCCACGTCATCGTGGCATTCGGCACAGACCTCCGGTCCGGCATCGTCCGATGCCCACGCGGCCATGCCGACGAGGGCCAACGCCGTGGCGAGCAGCGCCATCATCCAAGGTCGTTTCATGCTCCGCCTCCTCTCCGGCGGAACCAGGCTGCAGTTCCGCCGTTGCCCATTTTGCGGAATTCGAGGACGATTGGAACCCCAAAGCGGGTAGTCTCGGAGAGGCACGGGGTGGCGACCGTGACCCACCCCACGGGATGGCGGCGATCCGCCTTGTTGGGGGTTGAGACCATTGCGCAACCGCGGGTATAAGAGAGATGGCCCGGGCGACTCTCGCGCCCGGGTCGCCAACAATAGAGGAGATCCAGAATGAGAAGCCTAGGTTTTGCAGTCACCGCGCTCGGCATCGTTGCACTGGCCCTGATGGCGGTCTCGGCGACGGCCGAGGAAGAGGCGGCCCTGCCCGCCGGCCACAAGGAGTTCGTGGCCCTGAAGTGCAACATGTGTCATGCCGTCTCGAGCGTCGGCATCGAGGCCAAGACCAAGTCCGAGAAGATGTTCGGAGGCGACCTCGTGGGACTCGGCGAGGAGTGGGATGCCAAGGCCCTGGCGGCGTACGTCAAGCAGGAGTCGGAAAAGGACGGCGAACAGCACAAGAAGGGGTTCAAGGGCAGTGACGAGGAGCTGCAGGCCCTCGTCGACTGGCTGTTGGAGCAGAAGGCCGAGGGCTAGAGCCGAGAGAGGGCGGCAACAGGCGGCCCGTTCGGCACTCCTGGAGAGGGGGTGGCGGTGGCAGGCGTGAGCCAAGAAGGCTCCACCCGGCGGCGGGCGGACGGATACTCGGGCCCGGAACGTACGGGCTTGTGGCGGTTGTGCCGCGGGCCAGGCCTGGCGCTGCTGTTGAGCTTGGCGGCGGTGGCGGTCGCTGCCCAGGACGAGTGCCTGGATTGTCATGATGAGACGGCCGCCGTCGTCTCCGAGTCGGCCCACGGCTGGCTGGATTGCGTCGACTGCCACCCCGGCGCCGACGATCCCGACCATCCCGACGGCCTCGGGTCGACCTCCTGCGCCGGCTGTCACGACGAGGCTGCCGCCGACCTGGCCGCCGGCGCGCACGACGGCGTGGCCGACAGCGAGGTGGCGGCCTGTACCTCCTGTCACGGTGCCGCCCACGAGCTGCTCGGCGCCGCCGAGCCCGCCTCGCCGGTCTCGGCCGGCCGGCTGGCCGAGACCTGTGGCGGCTGCCACGCCAACCCCGCGATGGCCGACCGCTACCGGTTCCGCCTGGTGCGGCCGGTGGAGGCCTACAGCGCCAGCGTGCATGCCGGCGCGGTGGGCCGTGGCGAGGCGGGGCCGACCTGCAGCGATTGCCACTCGAGCCACCGGATCCTGCCCGCCGCCGATCCCGGCTCGCCGGTCCACCATGCGACCGTTCCCGAGACCTGCGGCACCTGTCATGCGGCCGTCACCGCCGCCTACCGGCAGAGCGTCCACGGCGAGGCGGCGGCGCAGGGCATCCGCGAGTCGCCGGTGTGCACCGACTGCCACGGCGAGCACAGCATCCTGTCGCCCAGGGAGCACGGCTCGCCGGTCTACGCCACCAACATCCCGCGGATGACCTGCGGTCGCTGCCACGGCGACCTGCGTCTGTCCGACAAGTACGGGTTGGCGCACGACAAGGTGCCGGCTTACGCCGACAGTTTCCACGGCCTGGCGATGCGCGCCGGCAGAGCGACGGTGGCCAGCTGCGCCTCGTGCCACGGGGTGCACGACATCCTGCCGTCGTCGGACCCCCGTTCGCACGTCAGTTCCGCCAACCTCGCCGCCACCTGCGGTCACTGCCATCCCGGGGCCGGCAAGCGGTTCGCCATCGGCCCGGTGCACGTGCTGCAGACCGAGTCGGAGCATGCGGCGGTCTACTGGGTCCGGCGGGTCTATCTGTGGCTGATCTTCGGCGTGATCGGCGGCATGCTCCTGCACAACGGGCTGGATCTGTACCGCAAAGCGCGCAACCCACCCAGGCGTCAGCCGCTGGCGGGTCCGCAGCGCGAGCGCATGAGCAAGGCGTTCCGCCGCACCCACGTGCTGTTGATGGTCTCGTTCGCGGTTCTGGTCTATACGGGTTTCGCTCTGAAGTACCCGGAGGCCTGGTGGGCGGCGCTGCTGGCAGGTTGGGAGAACGGCTTCGACCTGCGCGGCTGGGTTCATCGAGTGGCCGGCGTGGCGCTGCTCGCGGCCGGCGCGGTCCACGCCGTCCACCTGGCCATCGATCGCCGGGCGCGGGCCTGCATCGCGGAGATGCGGCCGGGCCGGGAAGACCTGCGGGAGATCAAGGAGCGATTCCTCTACTACCTCGGCAAGCGCCGGACGCCGCCGCGCGCGCCCTGGCTGGGCTATGGCGAGAAGGCGGAGTATCTGGCGGTCATCTGGGGCACCCTCCTCATGGGGGTGACCGGGGTGATGCTCTGGTACGAGACCCTGATGCTCCGCTGGCTGCCGAGCTGGGCCCTCGACGTCGCCACCGCTGTTCACTTCTACGAGGCGATCCTGGCGACGCTGGCCATCGTCGTCTGGCACTTCTATGCGGTCATCTTCGACCCGGTCGTCTACCCGATGGATCCGGCATGGCTCAACGGGCACTCGGCTCCGGGCCGCGCGCGGGAACGGGCCGGGGCCGGGCGGACAGCGAAGCGGCGAGCTCCCGACCGGGCGCCGTCACCTCCGGGAGAGGCCGACTCGGGCTGCTAGAATTGGCATCGATGTCTGAAAGCGGCGAAGCAGAAGGAAAGACGCTGCTGGGCATACCGCGGCGCCAGTTGCTCGGCTGGCTGAGCCGGGGCTTCTTGTCGCTCTGGGGGATCGGCTTCGCGTGGGTGACGCTGGCGTTTCTCAAGCCGCCCCGCTCGCGGCAGAGCCTCGGCGAGCGGGTCATCAAGGTGGGGCCGCTGGAGTCGATTCCGGTCGGCCAGGCGCGCCTGGTGCGCCATGGGCGAGAGCCGATCTTCGTGGTGCGGACCGACGAACAGACAGTGGTGGGCCTGTCGGGCGTCTGCACCCATCTGCACTGCGTGCTCGACTTGAATGCCGAACAGCGCCAGCTGGCCTGCCCGTGCCACGAGGGCGCCTTCGATCTCAACGGCAATGTGCTCAAGGGCCCACCGCCTCGACCGCTCGTGCGGTACCAGGTTCAGACCCAGCTGGGGCAGGTCTATCTTCACTTCTGAGCGCCTTGGGGCCGGCCGATGAGCGATAGAAAAAGCGGCCTTCTGGACTGGCTTTCAGATCGGCTCAACCTGACCGAGATCTTCTCGCTACTCACCAGCTACGGCCTGTTCTACGCCGAGCTGGACACCAGCAAGCCCCTGCGGGAGGCGCTGGCCGAAGCAAGCAGACGACCGATGCGCTCGTACGCGCGCTGGCCTCGGGGGCTCGGTCTGATGGTGGTGGTGCTGATCGCGATCGAGCTGGTGACCGGAGGTCTGCTCGCCCTCTACTATCTGCCGACACCGGAGAGCGCCCATGCCAGCCTCGGCACCATGCTGCGAGACGTGCAGTTCGGCTGGTTCGTGCATCAGATCCACTTCTGGGGCGCCCAGCTTCTGGTGGCGGTGCTCATCGTGCGTTTGCTGCGGTTTTTTCTGCAGCGGGTGTATGGTCCGCCACGCGAGCTGATGTGGGTCTTCGCGGCACTGCTGCTGCTGGTCTGCCTGCACCTGGACCTCACGGGCCGCGTCCTGCCGATGACGGCGAACGCCTTCTGGTCGACGGTTCGGTCGCTCGAGCTTGTGGCGGCGGTACCGCTGTACGGCCCACTGGCGATCTTTATGCTCGGCGGCGAGCAGGCTTTCGTTTCCGATCTCACCTTGATCCGCTTCTACGTTTTGCACGTAGCCGTGCTGCCACTGGTGGCTGTGGCGCTCATCTACTTTCACTTCTCCGGCGTGCGGCGAGTCGGTCTGTCGATGCTGGGTGAAGAGAAGCTGCGCGTCGGCGGTACGCAGATGCGCCTGCACGTGGCGAATCTGGCGATCGTCCTGGCGCTGCTATTCGGACTGTTGGTGAGCTTGGCGGTGCTGGTACCGGTACCGCTCCAGGCGCCGGCGGATCCCTACTCCACGCCGCCGGGCGCCAGACCTCCGTGGTATCTGCTGGCCAGCTTCGGCTTCCTGGAGTGGACCAGCGGAGTCTTGCCGCAGTGGATTGCAGGTGGGCTGCTTCTGCTCGGCTTCCTTGCCTTCATCGCGGTGCCGTTCGTCGACCACACTCGACCGGGAGGGAGAGGCCGGGCGCTGCGACTGTTGCTGGCGATCCTGGCGGTCGTGGCCTGGATCCTGTTTACGCTGTACGGAGCCAGGGTGGCATGAGGGCGGCACTTCCAGCGCCGGCGATCGGCCTCGCGATCCTCTTCGCCCTGAACACGTATGCCCCGGCGGAGGGCCAGAAGTGCGGTCTCTGTCACCCCGAACAGCGGGTGGCGTTCGCCGACAGCGTGCATGCCAAAGAGGAGGTCGGCTGCGTCGACTGCCACGGGGGGGATGCCGAAACGAAGGATGTGGGGCGCGCCCACCGAGGTTCCTTTCGCAGCCTGGCTGATCGGCTGAGCGTCCCGGCGGCGTGCGCCGAATGCCACTCCGACCTCGATCGGATGCGACCCTACAACCTGCCGGTGGACCAGTACGCCGTCTACCTGACCTCGAAGCACGGTCAAGCCGCCAGCCGCGGTGAGCGGCGGGCCGCGGTCTGCACCGACTGTCATGGCTCGCACGACATTCGCGCCGCCGAGGATCCGGCCAGCTCGCTCTATCCCACCCATCTGCCGGCCACCTGCGGCGGCTGCCACGCCGACGAGGCGCTGACGGACGCGTTCGGCCTCGACCCGACCGTGGTGGCGAAGTACCGCTCCGGCGTGCACGGTGTGTCGCTGCTCGAGGGTGGCAACGCGGCAGCGCCCAACTGCACCAGCTGCCATGGCGTCCATGGCGCGGCGCCGCCGGGCGTCGGCAATGTCGACAAGGTCTGCGGCAGTTGTCACCAACAGACCCGGCAGGCCTTCCTGGCGGGACCCCACTACCGGGGGATGTTGGACGCCGGCCTGCCGGAGTGCGCCAGCTGCCACTCCAACCATGAAGTCCGTCGATTCGGCGCCGGCGAGATCGAGACCCTCTGCGCCGACTGCCACGGCGCCGACGCCGAGCAGACTCGCCTGGGTCAGAAGATCTACACGCTGATCGGCTCGGCCACCGAGGAGGTCGACAAGGCCGAGGAGCTGGCGCTCGAGGCCCAGGGGCTCGCGATGCACGTCGAGGATCACTTCGGCCGCGTCGAGGAGGCCCGCACCTACCTCACCGAGGCCCTGCTGTTGGTGCATTCGGTCGAGCTCGAGCCGGTGGACGAGCTCAGCCGCCGGGCGCGCTCCATCGGCGAGGAGGTGCGGCATGAGATCTACCGCGACCTGGACCGTCGGCCGGCTCACATAGGCCTGGTTGTCTTCTGGTTCTACGTGCTGATGACGTTGGCCGTCGTGATGGCCTACAAGCGGCGGCTGGCGGCCGACGAGCGTCGATGAAGCTCGGACGTTTCAAGGTCGCCGGCTACGTCGTCGGGCTGCTGGTAGGGCTCGGCCTGGTCGCCACCTATGGCGCCATGGAGGTCAGCTCGACGCCGGCCTTCTGCGGCACGTGCCACGTCATGTCGCCCTACTACGAGTCGTGGAAGACCTCCAGCCACGCCGACATCGCCTGCGTGGATTGTCATATCGCGCCCGGCATCACGGCCGAGTTGCGCAAGAAGTACGAAGCTCTCTCCATGGTGGCGCGGTACTTCACCGCCACCTATGGCACCAACCCCTGGACCGAGGTCGAGGACTCCGCCTGCCTCGAGTGCCATGAACGGCGACTGCTGCTGGGCAAGGAGGTGTTTGGCGACGTGCTCTTCGATCACGGGCCGCATCTCAGCGAGCTGCGCCGCGGCAAGCGCCTTCGCTGTACCTCCTGCCACTCGCAGATCGTCCAGGGCAGCCACATCACGGTGACCCACACTACCTGTACGCTGTGCCACTTCAAGGGACAGCCACCGGGTGCCGGCACCGCCGAGTGCACCCTATGTCACGAGACCCCGAGTCGGATCGTCGATGCCGGGGGGCTCGAGTTCGATCACGGCGACGTGACTCGCTTCGGCATGGACTGCCAGGCCTGCCACCGCCCGCCGGCGCCCGACGCCGGGCGGGTCCCCAGAGAGCGCTGCGTGACCTGTCACAACGAACCGGCGCGGCTGGCCGAGTATGACAACGGCGACCTCCTGCACCTTACCCACGTGAGCGACCACAAGGTGGAGTGCACCCACTGCCACCTGGAGATCGAGCACGTGGCGCCGGCTCACCTCGAGGCGGCCAGGACCGAGTGCGACACCTGCCATGGCGGTGGCCACTCGCCGCAGCGCGAACTCTACGCGGGCCTCGGGGGCAAGGGCGTCGAGCCCATGCCCGACGTGATGTTCCGCGCCGGCGTGCGCTGCGAGGGATGCCATCTGGACCACGGCCCGGGGGAGACCCGGACCGCCGGTGAGATCTCCTGCATGAGCTGTCACGGCCCCGAGTACCGGACCCTCTTCGACAGCTGGCAGCGGACCGTCTCGACGCGCACGGCCGCGCTGCGCAAGCAGCTCGATGCCACCGGGCGCCAGCTGGGCTCTTCGCCTCCGGAGGTCTTCGCCGACGCGCGCGCCAACCTCGAGCTCGTGGAGCGCGGCCGAGGCATCCACAACGTGCCCTACAGCGTGGCGTTGCTGGAGGCCGCGCACCGCCAGCTCAACGAGGCCCGGAGCACTCGCCGCCTCGACCAGCTACGCGTGCCGTGGCCGCGTGCGCCCTATGAGTCACCCTGCGTCGAGTGCCATGCCGGCGCCGAGGTGGCGGTCGGGCGCGCCTTCGGCCGCTCCTTTCCCCACCAGCCGCATGTGGTGAGCCAGGGTCTCGACTGTCTCGACTGCCACGCCTCCCACGACGAGCGCGAGGCGACCGGCGCCGCGGCGTTGAAGCTCGGCCCCGGCAGCTGCAACAGCTGTCACCACGGCTCGGCCAAGGCCGACTGCACCTCCTGCCATTCGGATCTCGGCGCGCGCAAATTCACCGTCGAGCTCGGCGAGTTCGATCACGCGATGCACGTCGACGATATGGAGATCCCCTGCGCCACGTGCCATGGTGACGGCGCGAGCCCCCGCCGGTCTCCCGATACCTCGGTCTGCTCCGACTGCCATTAGCAGATGCGGGCAGATACGGCATTGCAGTAGAGGTTCGGTGAGACGGGCAGGCCAGCCCGACCGGTGAGAAGGTCGGGCTGGGTTCAGGGGGGCTCAGCTCGCCGCCGCGTCGGCGGTCGTGCCGGCTTCGGCCTGCCCGCGATCGCCTCTGGCCTCTTCCCAGGGCGGCAGGATCTTGATCAGCACCAGGAGGATGAGGAACGGCAGGACGAGCAGAGCGAGGGCCGCCAGCAC
>CALZJC010000007.1 GCA_945787525.1 Thermoanaerobaculia bacterium
GGTCTCCACGTCCACCGGCTTGAGCTGGTAGACGGTCTCCAGCAACGCCCCGAGCTGGTCGAACAGGTGCTCGACCACCGGCGTGCGCTCGGCATCACCATCGATCTGCAGCCGGTTGCCGCGCGCCGCGATCTGCACACCGAACGCCCGCTCGATGCGCTTCAGGTTCTCGTCGTGGGTCCCGAAGAGCGATTCGATGCCGCGCTCCGGCAGGGTCAGCTGGGGCATCGAGTACCGGCTCTAGCGGTCGCTGTAGTCGTAGAAGCCGCGGCCGCTCTTGCGGCCGTTGTGGCCCGCCAGCACCATGCGCTTGAGCAGCGGCGGCGGCGCGAAGCGCTTCTCGCGGTACTCCTCGAACATGATGTTGGCGATGAAGTAGGTGGTGTCCAGACCGACGAAGTCGAGCAGGGTCAGCGGACCCATGGGGTGCCCGCAACCGAGCTGCATCGCCTTGTCGATGTCCTCTATCGAGCCGACCCCCTCCTCCACCGCGCGAATCGCGTCGAGCAGATACGGCACCAGCAGCCGGTTGACGATGAAGCCCGAGTTGTCGCGCGCCAGAACGGGATCCTTGCCGACGGCGCGGACGAACTCCTGGGCGTCGGCGACCGTCTCGTCGGAGGTGCTCAGCACCCGCACGATCTCCACCAGCTTCATCACCGGCACCGGATTGAAGAAGTGCAGCCCGATGAAGCGATCGGTCCGTCCGGTCGCCGCGGCCAGCTCGGTGATCGTCAGCGATGAGGTGTTGCTGGCGAAGATCGCTTGCGGCTGGACCACCCGGTCGAGCTCGGCGAACGTCTCGGTCTTGACCTCGAGGTTCTCGACGATCGCCTCGACCACCAGATCGACGTCGGCCAGGTCGGCGAGTCGCGTCGTGCCGGTGATGCGGGCCAGGATCTCGTCCACCTGCGTCTCGTCCAGCTTGCCCTTCGAAGCGGCCCGCCCGAGCGACTTGCGAATCCTCCCCAGCCCGGCCTCCAACAGATCGTCATCCACCTCGCGCACGGTGGTCTCGAGGCCCGCCCGCGCGCAAACCTCGGCGATGCCCGAGCCCATGAGCCCACAACCCAGCACGGCAACTCTGTCTATCGTCATAACTCCTCCAGGTCAGCTTTTCCCCGGCCCGCCGGGCCGACCGCTAGCACACTAGTCTATCCGCCGCTCGCGAATCGAGCGCTCTTCCCCCTGGCGGCGGATCTCCAGCCATATGCCGTCGGCGACCGGGCATGGCAGGCGTTCGGCCCATTCCACCGCCTTGATCCCCGGTCCGGCCAGCAGCTCCTCGATACCCAGCGCCGCCGCCTCATCCGGCTCCAGGCGGTAAAGGTCGATGTGGGCCAAGCCGCGCTGCCCGCCCTGGTGCTCACGGACGACGGTAAAGGTCGGTGACTGCACCTGGCGCGGGTCGATGCCCAGCGCCGCCGCCAGGCCCTGCACGAGCACAGTCTTGCCGGCGCCGAGGTCACCGGTCAGCAGCAGGACGCCATCGGGCTCCAGCTCGACGGCCAGCCGAGCGCCGATCTCGCGCGTGTCCGCCTCATGCCGGCTTCGCCAGCTCCTCATGCGCGGCTCAGGCGATCGAACGCGGCGCCCAGATGGCCCACCAGATCCGCCGCCGCCAGCGCGGTCATGCCACTGCTCTCGACGGCCAGATCGCCGGCCAGGCCGTGCAGGTAGACGGCCAGCTGCGCCGCCACCGGCGGCTCGTAGGACTGCGCCACGAGGGCCGCCAGAAGGCCGGTCAATACGTCGCCGCTACCGCCTGTGGCCATGCCCGGATTGCCCGTCGGGTTCACCCACGTCCGGCCGACGCTGTCGGCCACCAGCGACAGATGCCCCTTGAGCACCGTCAGGGCCCGTGCCGCCGCGGCCGCCCGCCGCACGGTGCCCAGGCGGTCGGCGAGAACCTCCGCCGTGCCGAGGCCCAACAGCCGCGCCAGCTCCCCCGGATGCGGTGTCAGCATCGTCGGCGCGCCGCGACCGGCCAGTGCCTCCGCCTCGCCGGCGAAGGCGTTGAGGCCGTCGGCGTCCACCACCAGCGGCAGGCTGGTCTCGCCACAGACCCGCCGGATCACCTCCACCGTCGAGGGCTCGAGGCCCAATCCCGGGCCCAGGGCCAAGACGTCCTTGCCGATCGCCGCCTGGAGCAGTTGATCGGCCGCGGCGGGCGCCAGCCCTGCCTCGCCCACCTCGAGCGGCAAAGTCATCGATTCCACCGACCCGACGTCCACCGCGGTCAGGATCGGCGCCGGAACCGCGACCGTCACCAGGCCCGCACCTCCCCGAACCGCGCCGCGCGCCGCCAGGATCGCCGCGCCGGCCCTACCCGGGCCGCCGGCAAACAGGAGCACATGCCCGAAGTCCCCCTTGTGGCCGTCGGCAGGCCGCGGCATGAGCAGCCGGGCCAGCTCGCTCGCCTGCAGCAGGAAGAGGTCGCCGGCGGCGCGCTCGACCAGCTCGGGCGGGATGCCCAGGTCCGCCACCACCACCTCGCCAACGAATTGGGCGGCGGGTGGCAGAACATGCGCCAGTTTGGGCGCCGCAAAGGTGACGGTCAGCTCCGCCTCGAGATGCGGGCCGGGGATCTCGTTGCTGCCGCCGTTCAGTCCACTCGGCAGATCGACCGCCAGACGAGGCACCGGCAGGCGGTTGATCATCTCGACCAGCTCGGCGACCTGCCCTTCCAGGGGCCGGCTCAGCCCGGTGCCGAAGAGCGCGTCGACCACCAGGTCGGAGTCGCGCGCCGCCTCGATCAACCGGCGCCCACCGCCCTCCTCCGAGACCCGACGGATCTCGAGCCCCTGGTTGCGACAGATCGTCAGCTGGACGCCCGCATCGCCGCCGGGCTCACGCTCGCCGACCAGGAACGTGCGCACGAGGTAGCCGCGAACGGCCAGATGGCGCGCTGCCGCCAGGCCGTCGCCACCGTTGTTGCCCGGGCCGCACAGCACCGTGACCGAGCGCGCCTCCGGAAAGCGCTCGGCGAGAGCGTCGACCACGCCGATCGCCGCGTTCTCCATCAGCACCAGGCTCGGAATCCCGATGTCCTCGATCGCCGCGCGATCGACGGCGCGCATCGCTTCCGGGGTCAGGATCTTCACATCATCCCCCAGCTCGTCAGCAGCTCCCGGGTCCGCGGACAGGCCCCGTCAGCCGCTGTCAACGACGCCGCGAGCCGCTGCAGGTCGGCCGGCTCGTCGACGTCCGCCCAGGGCTCGAGAAGCGTCGGCTCGACCCCGGCCGATCGGCAGCGCTCGACCGTCTGGCCGAGGACCCGAGACGTGCTCCAGTCGATGTCCGCGAAGAGCTCGTGGCGCAGGCGCTCGCTACGCAGGCCGATGAGGTAGTAGCCGCCGTCCCGGGCCGGCCCGAGCACCACCGACTCACCACCGGCCAGGCGATCGAACGCCTCCTCCAGACGGGCAAGGGGCAGATCGGGATGATCGCTGCCGATGGCGGCCACCATCGCGTGGTCCGCGGCGCAGGCGCGCAGGCCGCGATAGAGACGCTCGCCCAGATCGGCGCCCCTCTGCCGCAGGCCGGCAACCGCCGCGGTCGGCAGCGCGGCGCCCTCTTCCACCGCCCAGGCGATCCGCAGATCGTAGGGCCCCTCACGCAATCGCTCGACCAGGTCGTCGACGAACGCCCCATGCAGCCGCGCCGCCTCCTCGGCGCTCAACTCACCGATCAGGCGTGTCTTGACTCGTCCAGGGACGGCAGGCTTGGTGAAAAGGACCAGACACCGGTCGGAGGCCACGTTTCGATCATATCGCGACAGATGCCGAAAGCTTGCGTTACACTGCCCGTAAGGTCCGAGGCGAGGAGAAGGCTGGGGGAAGTAAGGAGGGTGGCGATGACGCGATGGGAGTACCACATAATCAACATCCGAAGCGAGAACTATCGCTTGGATCCGAACGCCGTTCACCATCTGAACGAGCTCGGGGCGGAGGGCTGGGAGCTGCTGTCGATCACCTCGGTGAACTTCAAGAGCGGAGCCACCGACAACATCGCCATGGTGTTCAAGCGGCCCACGACCGGCGAAGGCTGATGCCGGGATCGGCCCGGTCTGACCTCTTTGCCACTCCCACCGGCCTCGTGGCGTGAGGCCGCGGCTGTCTGCAGATGCAGGGCAGCAGGCTATTCTTCGTCCGGCTCGACGGACCCGCTGCCGGTCTCGTCACCTCGCCGTCCGGCGCCGTTCTCGGCGGCGGGAAACTGGTCGAGCCACCAGTCCCGGTGGCTCGACCAGCGCCGTCGCGCCATGGCCGACGGACCCTCCAGACGCTTCAGGCGGTACCAACCGATGGCGGCCAGAAGAGCCATCAGCAGCGTCACGACGCCCAGCACCACCGCCGCCGCGGCCCATCGCGGCAGCCATTGGTGAGCCACCTCGACCGCCACGTAGACCGTCAGGCCTACCGCCCAGAAGAGCACGAAGAGCGCCGCGACGAGCAGCAGCAGCGCGCCACCCAGCCGGCGGCCGCTACGGGTCAGGTCATCGCCGAAGGCGGCCAGTTCGGCCCGAACAAGCTCGCTGAAGGCGCCGCCGAGAGCCTGCAGGGAACTGCTCCAGCCGGCGAGGAGACGACGTGGCACCATTACTCCCGGCAGCCGATCATCCCGCGCCGACGCGGATGACCTCGGAGATGAAAGATGTGTCGGCGCCGATCTCGTCGCGAATGCCGATGGCGATGCGGTGCCCACCGGGCCGCATGATCAGCCTCATCGCGTAGTGCCAGCTGACCGCGCGGGCCTGCTCGATCTGCTCCAGCGGGATCCGGATCGGCACCAGCTCCTCCTGCACGTCGGCGACGCCGCCTTCTTCGTCCATCGCCGCGACAAACAGCTTGACCCGGGCCTCGTGGAACTCGGGCCGGGGCACCAGGGTGACGTTGCCGATCGGAATCGACACGACCAGGTCCACCACGTAGTTGCCGCGTCCGTGCGCCGTCTGATCGCCCAGGCGAAGCTCGATGCCGAGCGGATTGCGGTCGAAGCCGTAGCGCAGGGTCGACAGGGTGCTGTCGGCCATGCGTGCCGGCATCGGCTTGTCCCGATAGCCGTGCCGGTGCCGCACGCGCAGACCTTTGCGCTTCGTCTCGACCCGGATCTTGTGAAACCGGCCATCGCCGCGATGCCCCGGCACATAGCCCAGCGAGTAGTAGGTGCCGAAATCCGCGGCGACGCGGCTCAGTCCATCGCCGACGTCGTTGGTGTTGTAGATCGCCGTACCGCCCGTGCGGTCGGCCATGAAGCGCAGCGGGCTCTGCAGATTGTGGACCTTCATCGACTCCACCACCTGCCACAGCCCCGGTGTGTTTCCGTAGCGCCCCAGCTCGGCGGTGCCGGAGAAGGCGACGCGCAAGCCGGCGGCGTCGATGGTGTAGAAGGTGACCTCGTTGGTGTTGGCGGCGTCGGTCAGACGGGTGAAGCGTCGGCTCAGATCGAAGTCGCGCATCCGCGACAGCACACCTGTGTCCTGGTACTTGTGCTGCAGGGCGTGAAACAGGTCCTCTCCCGGTACCATCGGCAGACCGTCGCTGACGTAGAGCAGCGCCTTGCGCCCCTCGACCCCGGCCATGGAGTCGACCATCCCGCGCAGCCCGTCGAGGGCGAAGGTCATGTCGTTGTAGCGCGACTCCGCGAACTGGGTCACGCGGTAGGCGACCTGATTGAGCTCATCGGTCTCCGCGATATACCGCATGATGTCGCGGTGCTCCGAGTCGTAGTGCAGCGCATGGCCGGTGAGCTTCTCGAGATCGAACAAGGCGGCCGACACCAGGTCCGGGTTGCTGGTGAACGGGTGGCGGATGTGCAACGACCGGTCATAGGTCACCAGCATCACCCGGTCGCCGCGCTCGAGCTTCTCGGACAGGAACTCCCGCAGGCGGCGAAAGACCCGGTTGCGGTTGAACGGCCTGATGTTGAAGTTGTCGACGTAGACGATGAGGTGCAGGCGCTCCTCTTCCGGCAGCATGTCGAGCGGCTCGGACGGCGGCCGATCGACCTCCGGCGTCGTGGCACCGGTCTCCTCGACCGGCCGCCGGCCCTCGACCGCGAAGAAGTTGCTGATCCTCACCGGCTGCCTGTCCTCGAAGAGCTCGAAGTCGTCGACGCCGAGCCCGGTGATCGGGTTGCCCTGCTTGTCGGTGACGAAGACCTGGACGTTGACCAGATTGACGTCGACCGACTCGAAGAAGACACCTTCGTCGGCGCTCTGCTCGACCGCTTCGCCGGCGCCGGCCGCTACCGGCTCCTGTGCCTCGCCGGTGGCGGCCGCAGAAAGTGCCAGGGCCAGTACCAGGACCGGGACGAACCAGAGCTTGCTCTCGCGGCGCACGGCGATCTTCAGGATATGGTCTTCACGCGGGTGGCCGTCGGGGGTGAGCCTCAGTACTCGAGGTCGGCGCCGGCGGACAGGATCCTACCACCGGCCAGATCGTAGATCGCGATGACCGCGCGGTGCCCCTGGCGCCGCAGCTTGAGGGACGTCTCATAGCGACCGTAGGTGCCGGCCTCGGGCAGCGCCGCGGATCGGAAGGTTATGGGAATGACGGGGATCTCGGACCTTCCACCGCGGTCGTCGACGACCGCCACGCGCAGCTCGGTCCTGGCTTCCAGGCCCTCGGCAGCCGGCAGGAAGGTCAGCTGGTCGAGGGGCACCAGCACCTCGATCGGCACCCCGACCTTGCCCCGGCCAGCGGGCTCGGGCTCGCCAAACTCGACCTGGAGCAGATCCTCGCCCGCCGTGCCGCCGAAGAGCAGGGCGCTCTCCACAGCCATCGACACCTCGCGGCTGCGCGACGAGTCGAGGAAGCCCTGCCGCGCCCGCAGACGCAGTTCCGGGTTGCTGGTCTTGACCTCCACGTCGTGGCGGCGGTTGTCCCAGTCACGGTCGGGCGTGAAGCCGAGCCAGTAGTACGACCGGGTGTCCTCGACGACCGTTTCGAACGCTCGCACGCGATCGGCGTTGATCAGCGGCCGGCCGCCGGTCTCGCGCGCCAGGTAGCGCAAGGTCGTGTGCAGGTCGATCTCGCGCAGAAACGCCGAACCGCCGAGCGACGTCGTTCCGACCGGGCCGATGGCCGCCGCGGCACCGATCTCGGCGCCGACCAGGTCGCCGCCGAGACCGGGCACATCCACCGGGTAGATCGTGTAGCCCAGCAGATTGGCGGTGTCGACGAGCGGCCGGAACAGCGGCTCGCCGGCGAGAATCTCGCGATCGATGACGAAACGGCTGGTGTCGGCGAGCAGGAACTCCGCCGGCAGCAGCGGCCAGCCGCCGCTCAGGAGCAGCATCACCTTGCGGCCCGGCGGCATCGCGAAGCTGCGCAGGGTGGCGCTGGCCGCCGCCACCGAGCGCTCGAGCTGCTCCGAGAGACGGGTGACGTGGTAGCGCTCGTTGGGGTCCAGAAAGCCACGGACCGCCGAACGCGCCTCGGAGCCGTCGAACAGCATCGCTGCGCTGGCCGCGAGGACTCGATCGAGGTCGAACTGGCGGCGCTCGCTGAGGCGCTGCAGACCGTAGGCGGGGTCGGCGAACGACCCCCTCAAAACGCGCCGCAAGTCGACCACCGACTGGCTCCAGGTGCTGAGCATCTCCAGATTGCGGCCGTCGAAGGAGACGACCGCCATGCGATCCTCGGGGCCCAGGAAGAGGCTCTCCTCCAGCGCCCGCAGCACCCGGTTGCGGTCGGTGGGCAGTGAGAAGAAGTTGTCGATGAAGACCAGATAGCTGGTGCCCACGCGGCCGCCCGGTACGACCTCGCGCAGCCCCGGCACCGGCGCCGCCGCGGCACCTTCCACCGAGCGCACCGTGCGGCCCCCGAGAACCTCGGAGAAATACTCGATCGGTACTTCTTCACCGTCAACCAGCAGCACGAAGTGGTCGGCGTTCAACCCGCGCACCGGAATACCGGCCCGATCGGTCACCACGACCTCGAGGTTGACGACCCGCACGTCGACGATCTCGCTGAAGCTGCCGGGCTGGGGCCCCGGCTCGACCTGGGCGTCGGCCCCTGCGGTTGCGGCAAGCGCGAGCGCCAGCGCGGCGAGAGGGGCGAGAGGGGAACGGCTGGGTATGAGCATGGCGCCTCCTATCCTGCGCCTCCTAATTTGCGGTGGGAGCGACAATCAGCAGATCCACTGCCGTCGAGGGATCCGGCTTGACGGCGACGCGATCAGTCATGCGGCGGCTGGCGCGCGGCGGCACGCCACCGTACCGCCAGAAGCCCCAAGAACAGCAGCAGGGCGATGCTGATGACCTGCGCCAGGGTGAAACCAGCCAGAAAGCGATCGTCCTTGAGGCGCAGGAACTCCACCCCGAAGCGCTCCACCGCGAGCAGCGACAGGACCGTCAGGACCGCCATGCCGGGGGCCGCCCGCCGACGGATCAGCCAGATGCCCGCCGCCGCGGCGACCAGGCCCGCCAGGGTCTCGTAGAGCTGCGTCGGATGCACGGCGACCAGCTCGGCGGCGTCGACCCCGGCAAGCTCCAGGCCGTACTCGGCCCGCAGGAATCCGGCCGTCGTCGGGCCCGGCAGTCCCTCCGGGAAGCCGACCCCCCAGGGCAGATCGGTAGGGCGGCCGTAGTCGTCACCGACCAGAAAACACCCGATCCGCCCGATGGCGTAGCCCACCGCCACCGCCGGCGCCGCGGCGTCGGCCACCCCGACAACCGGCAGACCGCGCCGCCGCGCGGTCCACAGCACCGCGGCGGCGCCCAGGATGAGAGCGCCGTACCAGACCAGCCCGGAGCGATCGAACAGCAGCCGCCAGTCGCTGTAGAGGACGGCATAGTAGATCTTGCCGCCGGCCACTCCGCCGATGCCGGCAGCCAGCAGGAGCGCGCTCGCATCCTCCTCGTTGCCCAGCCCGAGCCGCTTCGCGGTCCAGCTGAGCGTGGCGTAGGCAGCCAGGAAGGCCGCCACCAGCAGGACGCCGAACGGGCTGATGGCGATTGGCCCAATGCTGAAGAGCTCGCGGATCATGACAAGCGCGGCGGCCCCTCGAGCCGCCGCTGGGGACATCCTAGCAGCCAGTGGGTTGCGAGCCGCCCGCTACCGCGCCGGCCGGTCGTTCAGCCCCCAGTCGTAGTCGAGATAGCGTACTTTCGCCGCGTCGCCGATCTCGGCGGCGACCTCGGGCGGCAGCTGGGCGCGAACCCAGTCGGCGACGCCGCCGCGGGAGAAGAACGCCACCACCGTGCTGCCGCCGGTGAAGTCCCCGGCGTACCATTTGAAGATCGAGGACAGCCAGAGCGTGCCGGAGTCCCGATCGAAGCGCAGACCCTTTGTCGGATCGGCGAGGAACCTCCGGGTGAGGCGGCCTAGCTGATCGTCGATCTCGGCGCCGCGAAACGGCTCATCCAGCAGGTCGGGACAGCTGGTCGACGCGCACACCACCGCGAAGTGGGTGCGAGGGTCGCCCAGTTCGCGGCCCTGGCTCTCGATGTCGTCGAGGGTCCGGTCGGCGCCCGCCACGGGGAAGGTCAGCGCGTCGAAGAAGCCCTCTACCGCCTTTACCGACTCGATCGCCGGATAGCGGTCCAGCACGTGACGCAGCACTACCGCGTTGTAGGCGTTGCTCCAGAAAGCCAGCGCCTCGTCCGGATCCAGGGTCTCGGGACGCGCGTCCGCCAGGGAGGCGAGGAAGACCTCGAGATCCTCCGGCTGCGCCTGCAGAGCCGCGTAGTCGACGCCGCCGTCGCGCGCGAAGCCGGACAGGACCCGGCCCCAGGCCGCTCGCGCCGTACCGTCAGACATGGGGGTGGCCGCCGCGGCGGCGACGGCTTCCGTGACCGGCGCCGGCCGGCCGCAGGCTGCCAAGAGCCCGCCGACCAGCACCAGTAGGGACAGCCTTGTGCCAGGGGATCGCATCGACCGAGCCGCGGCTCATCAGCGCCGCTCTCGGAGGACTATACGATAGGCTGTTCCGCATCAGATGCATCGCCGCTCCGCGGCCGCCGCTCCCGAAGAGCCATCGCCCTCGATCCGACGCCGATGATCACCGACCTGACCCGCGAGCGCTGGACACAGTTGCAGCAGCAGGTGCGGGGCTGCGACGCCACGGGCCGCTGGCTGGTCCTGACCCACGACAACCCGGACCCGGACTCCATCGCCTCGGCGGCCACCCTCGGACGCATCCTGCGGGTCGCCTTCCGCCACCCGGTGACCACGGCCTATGGCGGCATCATCGGAAGGGCCGAGAACCGCGAGATGGTCAGGGCCCTCGGTATCCACCTGACCCACTCCCGCCGCCTCAACTGGAAGCACTACCGGCATGTGGCCCTGGTCGACTGCCAGCCGGGCACCGGCAACAATCAGCTGCCCGAGGAGTGGATCCCCGACCTGGTCTTCGACCACCACCCGATACGCCGCGCGACGCAGAAGGCGGGGTTCACCGACATCCGCACCGACTACGGCGCCACCGCCACGATCCTGGCGGAGTATCTCGAGATCAGCGGCGTCGGCTCGAACAAGCGCCTGGCCACCGCCCTGGTCTACGCGATCCGGTCGGAGACCCAGGACTTCGGGCGGGAGTTCGGCGGCGCCGACAAGGCTGCTTTCGACGTCTTCTTCCCGCAGGCCGACATCCGGGCCCTGGCGCGCATCCAGTCGCCGCGGCTGCCGCTGAGCTACTTCGCCACGCTGCACCGTTCGTTGGCCAGTCTCGAGAGCGTCAGCACGCTGGTCGTCAGCCACCTGGGACCCGTCGCACAGCCCGACATCGTGCCCGAGATCGCCGATCTGCTGCTCCGGCTCGAGGGCAAGACCTGGTCGGCCTGCACCGGCCTCTACGACAACCGGCTCTACATGTCGCTGCGCACCACCAACCCACGCGCCGACGCCGGCCGCCTGATGCGCCGTATCCTGGGCCGGCGGGGCAAGGGCGGTGGCCACGGCATGATCGCCGGCGGCTGGATCGAGACCAACGACGACCCTCGATCCACTGCCGAGAGCCTGCAACGCCACGTCGCCAGGCGGTTCGCCCAGCTGCTCAAGAAGAACCCGGACAGGCTGGCGCCGCTCGACCTCGGGAACGGCGGGTAGCCCGCCGCAGTCCCACGAGGCACTCACTCTATGTCCAAGGTCGGCATGACAAGGCTCGAGGTGTTTTTCGCGGTACCGTGCATCGCCCTTGCCGTCTTTCTTTCTCTGCAAGCCTGCGCGCTCCCCGATCAGCAACGGCGGTTGGAAGAAAAGGGCAAGTTGGCTCTTGTCATCCGCGATGCCTCGACCAAGAAACTCGTGCCCGCCCGGGTCGAACTGCTGGATGAAACGGGAAAGGGCCACGTCGCCCACAACGCCCTCCCCATCCTGACCAGCGGGCCGCTTGCGGGCGGCAATGTGAAATCCGAGTTCACGGTCACGCAGAGGTTTCCCAATCCACAAACCAGAACGGATCAGTTTTACAGCACGGGACGCTCGCGGTTTCGCCTCCCCCCCGGACGCTATCGCCTGACAATACGGAAGGGGTTGGAATACCGGACCGTAAGAGCAACGCTGCAGATCACCGCCGGGGAGAGCACCCGACACAAGTTCGAGTTGACCCGCTGGATCAACATGCCGCAGCGCGGATGGTACGGCGCCGACGGTCACCTCCACCTCCCCCGACCAACCCCGGAATCGAATGACGGCATTCATCAATGGATGGCCGCAGAAGACATTCACGTGGCCAACCTTCTTCAAATGGGCTCGAGCAAGACCTTCGGTTTTGCGCCCCAGTACGCGCACGGCGAAAAGGGCCACTATGGGAAGGGGCATCACCTCCTGGTCTCCGGCCAGGAGAACCCCCGAACACATTTCCTGGGGCACATCGTCATCTTGGGAACCGACTCCCCGATCCACTATCCCGAGGAGTATCTAGACTTCACGAAGTTCTTCAAGGAGGCGCACCGGCAGGGGGCCTTGAACGGATTCGCCCACTTTGGCAGGCACTCGGGAGGCCAGTCGGGCCTGAGCCTGGTCCTCCCCCACAACGTACTCGACTTCCTGGAGATCCTGCAGTTTGAAAAACGCTACTACGACATCTGGTACAAGATTCTGAACACCGGGTTTCGACTGACCCCGACGGCCGGCTCGGATTATCCCTGGGGGTACAGCTATCCCGGGAGGGAACGCTTCTACACCAGAGTTCTCGGCGGCTTGACGGTAGCCAAGTGGATCGAGTCCGTCCGGGCCGGACACACTTTTGTGACCAACGGCCCCATGCTCGACTTCAAGGTAAACGGAGAGGAGATGGGTGGGGACCTGCAGATCTCGAAACCGGGCAAGGTCGACGTCGAGGCAGCCGTCTATTTCGATCGGGAGAGGGACCGCATCGGCGAGCTCGAACTCGTCGAGAACGGCGTTTTGGTGCGGTCTCTCCGACCCTCTGCCCATCGGTTTCAACACGAGGTCCTTCAATCCGGCTGGCTGGCGCTCCGGGCGCGAGGTCTGAAGCGGGGCGAGCTGCCGGTCCGAGAGTCCCTGGCTCATTCCGCGCCGATCTACATCTCGGTCGGGAACACCCCGCCCCTGGACAGGACGGAAGAAGCGCGCCGGATGGCACGCTCCTGGATCTTCCTCCTGAACGACCTGGAGGAGAGGCTCTCCGACGAGCGCTTCGAGAGGCTTGGCAAACGCAGCGGCACGGCACCGGTGGACCTCGAGACCGTTCGACGAAACCGGCCGGCGCTCCTGAAGGCCATCAAAGAGGCAAGAGACCACTTCCGAGAGCAGAGCCGGTAGCTCTGGCGCTTCGGCCGGCTTCGTCCGACGCGACGACTACCGCCGCCGGCGCACCAGCCGTCGCAGGCGCGCAGCGTCGACCCGGACCTTGGCCACCGGCTTGCCGTCGCGCAGCAGCACCGGTACGACCTCGCCAAAGCGCGCCCGCAGCTGCGCATCCTGGTCGACGTCGAGACTGGTGAAGCCCAGACCGGCTCCCTCCAGCTGCGCCGCCATCTCATCGCACAGATGACAGCCGTGGCGGGTGACCAGTTCGAAACGCGGCGTGCCGGCCGGGCGAGCGGCGTTCATTCCCACTCGATCGTCGCCGGCGGCTTGCTGGTGACGTCGTAGACCACCCGGTTGACGCCTCCCACCTCGTTGACGATGCGGTTGGCGGCGTCGGCCAGCAGATCGTGCGGCAGCGGACTCCAGTCGGCGGTCATGAAGTCCTGGGTCTCCACCGCCCGCAACGCGATGACGTTCTCGTAGGTCCGGTAGTCCCCCATCACGCCGACGCTGTGCACCGGCAGCAGCACCGCGAACGCCTGACCGACCTTGTCATAGTAGCCCCGGCGGCGGAGCTCCTCGAGGAAGATGGCGTCGGCCTCGCGCACCACCGCCAGCCGGTCCTCGGTCACCTCGCCGAGAATTCGCACCGCCAGCCCGGGCCCCGGGAAGGGGTGCCGGCCGATGTACTCCTCGGGCAGCCCGAGCTCACGCCCCAGCTGGCGAACCTCGTCCTTGAACAGCCAGCGCAGCGGCTCGATCAGCTCGAAGCCCAGCTCCTCGGGCAGGCCGCCGACGTTGTGGTGGGTCTTGATCACCGCCGACGGCCCTTTGACCGACACCGACTCGATGACGTCCGGGTAGAGGGTTCCCTGAGCCAGATAACGCACGCCCTGGAGCTTCGCCGCCTCCTCCTGGAAGACGTCGATGAAGACGTGTCCGATGCGGCGCCGCTTCTCCTCCGGATCCTCGACCCCGGCCAGCGCGGTCAGGAACCGCGGCGCCGACTCGGACACGACCACCGGCAGCTTGAGCTCCTCGCGCAGCCCGTGGCGCACCTGCTGGACCTCGCCCTTGCGCAGCAGGCCGTTGTCGACAAAGACCGCGGTCAGCCGATCGCCCACCGCGCGTTTGAGCAGCATCGCCACGACCGCCGAATCCACCCCTCCGGAGATGCCGCAGAGCAGGCCGCCCGTGGGCGCTCGGCTCTGGATCGACACCACCGCCTCCTCGAGAAACGAGGCCATCGCCCAGTCGCCGCCGGCGCCGCAGACGCCGTAGAGGAAGTTCCTCAGGATCTCGCCGCCGTTGACGGTGTGCGACACCTCGGGGTGGAACTGGATGCCGAAAAGCCGCCGCTCGACGTTCTCGACGGCGACGATCGGCGCGGTGTCGGTGGTGGCGCAGACGGTGAATCCCGGCGGCAGGCGGCGGACCCGATCGCCGTGGCTCATCCAGACATCCTCGCTCTCCCCGAGCCCGGCGAACAGGGCGCCGTGGTGGCGCACGGCGATACGGGCGCGGCCGTATTCGCGCAGCTCGCTGGGCTCCACCTCGCCGCCCAGGCGGTGGGCCAGAAGCTGCATGCCGTAGCAGATGCCCAGCACCGGGACGCCGAGGTCGAACAGGCCGGGGTCGGCCTGTGGCGCGTCCTCCTCGTAGACGCTGCCGGGCCCTCCCGACAGGATCACGCCGACCGGCTTCAACGCGCGCACCGCATCCAGCGCCAGATCGCACGGATGGACCTCGCAATAGACCCGGTTCTCACGCACGCGGCGGGCGATCAGCTGGGTGTACTGGCTGCCGAAGTCGAGGATCAGAACGGTCTCGTGGCCGCCCGGGGCGCCCCTGTCGAGCGGCGCGCTCAAAGCTCCGCCTCGGCCTTCAACGCCCGGGTCATCAGGGCGTGGATCGCCTCCTGCGGCGAGGTGTCGCCGGCGATGATGCCCATCATCTGCTCGGTGATCGGCAGCTCGATCCCCAGACGCCCGGCCAGCCGGGTGATGGAGGCGGAGTTGCGGATGCCCTCGGCCACCATCGAGGTCGCTCCCTGGATCTCCTCGAGGCTCTTGCCGGCGGCCAGCTCGATGCCGGTCCGGCGGTTGCGAGACAGGCCGCCGGTGCAGGTCAGCACCAGGTCCCCCAGACCGGCCAGTCCGGAGAAGGTCTGTGCCTGGCCACCCGAGGCAACACCGAGACGAACCATCTCGTGCAGGCCACGGGTGATCAGGGCGGCGAGCGTGTTGTGGCCCAGGCCGAGCCCGGTGGCGACGCCGGCGGCAATGGCGATCACGTTCTTGGCCGCCCCACCGAGCTCCACCCCGACGACATCGTCCGAGCGGTAGAGGCGGAAGGAGTCGGTGGACATCGACTCCTGCAGCCGCCGCGCCACGCCGGGTTTGGCCGAAGCCACCACGGCGGCGCTCGGCACGCCGGCCGCCAGCTCGGCGGCGAAAGTAGGACCGGAGATCACCGCGAAGTCGACCTGCCGCCCGGCGCGCTCGGCCTCGGCCGCGGTCACCTGGCTCATGCGCTCCAGGGTCTCGCTGTCGACCCCCTTGGTCGAGGAGACCAGGGTCGGTCCGTCAACGCTGTCGAGCGTCGCCAGAAAACGGCGCACGACCTCGCGAAAGCCGTGCGACGGCACGACCACCAGAACCGTGGCACAGCCGGCGAGTTGGCCGATCTCGGCCGTTGGCTCGACCTCGGCGGGCAGGGCGACGTCCGGCAGATATCGGTGGTTGGCACCCTCCGCGACCAGCTCCCGCGCCAGCTCCTCGCGACGGCACCAGAGCCGCACGCGGCGGCCGGCCCGAGCCGAATGCACCGCCAGCGCCGTTCCCCATGAACCGGCGCCCAGAACGCCGATCACCTCATGCACGTTGTCTCTCCAAATCCGATCCGCTGATCCAAGGACGGGCTCGCGGCGCCGCTACTGTTCTGTCTCCGACTCGGCTTGCCGTATGGGCGGCCGTCCGGACGGTAAGGCGAAGAGGGAGACACGGCACTAGCTTCTCACACGGAGCCAGCGGCAAACTCCTGCAGCGGGTAGGCGCCCAGGGGCTCGTGTACCGCTCCACCCGGTCCCAGGTGACTGCGCATCAGGTGCCCCTCGATGACCTGGAAAGCCGGTCCCCGGGGCCCGGCAAAGGCCTCGCGCCAGCGATCCACCGCGGCTCGCGGCCAGGGCCGGCGGGGGCGCGCCAGGGTCAGATGGGGATGAAAAGGGCGGCTGTCGGTCTCGGTCGCCAGGTGAGCCGCCACCGCGCTCGCCAACCGCGCCTGCAGCTCGATCACGGCCGGGCACGGTTCGAAGCCCACCCAGGCGACCCGCGCCGGCCGCCGTGGCGGAAAGCAGCCCCCGTCCTTCAATCTGAGCGGCAGGGGCCCGTGCGCGGCGAAGCAGCTCGCCAGCAGGCGATCGAGAGCGGCCAGCCGGTCGGGCTCGGTGTGGCCGAGGAACAACAGGGTCAGGTGCAGGTTGGTGACCGGCACCCAACGAGCTGGCGGCAGCCGGGGACGCAGGCGGGCTGCCGTCTCGGCCAGCGGCCGGCGCACCGCCAACGGCAGCTGCAGCGCGACAAACAGCCTCATGCCGGTGGTGGGTCGCCGACCTCGTCGAGCAGCTGGCGGCGCAAGAGATCCAGTGCCCACTGACCGGTCAGCCGCCGCACCCGCTCACGATCCCCCGGCAGCCGCAGCCGGCGGTGCGTCGGAGACCCATCTGCCGGTCCGGCCAGCGCCACGTGAACGGTGCCTACCGGCTTCTCCTCGCTGCCGCCGCCCGGGCCGGCGATGCCGGTGATGGCGACTCCGTAGTCACTCGCCAACCGACGGCGAGCACCCGACGCCATCGCCTCAGCCACCTCCCGGCTCACCGCGCCATGACGTTCGAGCAGTCTCTCGTCGACTCCGAGCAACTCCACCTTGAGCCGGTCGGCGTAGGTCACCACCGCGCCGACGAACCAGGCGCTGCTTCCAGCCACCCGGGTGAGCCGTTCGGCCACCAGACCACCGGTGCACGACTCGGCGGTCGCCACGGTGCGGCCGGCGGCGCCCAGCAGCCCCCCGACAACGGCCTCCAGCGTCTCCTCCGACCGGCGCGTGAAGACAGCATCGCCCATCAGCTCCGCGACGCGCCGTTCCAGCCGATCCAACCCACCCGGGCCAGCGGCACCGCCCCGCGCGGTCAGACGGACCCGCAGCTCTCCCGCCGATGCCAGCAGAGCGATCGCCTCGGCGCCGAACTCGGCGTAGGCCGGCGCCAGCGTCTCTTCGGCGGTCGACTCGGGCAGGCAGGCTACCTTGAAAAGCCGCGTCTCGAGCGGCCGGCTACCGCGGCTCTCGAGCCAGGGCACCAGGGCACTGTCGACCATGGCCGCCAGCTCGTGCGGAACACCGGGGAACAGGAATAGGGTGCCGCGCTCGTGATCGACGCGCAGCCCAGGCGCCGTGCCCCGGTGATTGGCCAGCACCACGGCGTCGTCGATCACTTCGGCCTGGCGCCGGTTGACCGCCGGCATGCGCATGCCGAAGGAGGCGAACTTGGCCTCGATTTCGGCAACGATCTCGGCTCTCTCGGAAAGGCCCCGGCCGAGGGCGGACGCAGCCGCCTGGCGCGTGAGGTCGTCGGCCGTGGGGCCCAGGCCGCCGGTCACCAGAACCAGCTCGGCGGTCGCGAAGAGCTCGACCAGCAGAGGGCCGATCTCCTCCACCTCGTCTCCGACCACGGCCTTGCGGCACAGCGTCAGGCCGTGGCTCTCCAGCTGCCGAGCCAGCAGAAGAGAGTTGGTGTCGAGTCGCTCCGGCCCCAGCAGCTCAGAGCCCACCGCCAGGATCGCTGCCCTCATCAGGGCGGCATCTTAGCTCGTCCGCGGCCCCGGTGATCCGACCCCACGGGGGGAGCCGAATCGGCACCGAGGCTGCTACAATCCCGCCGACCATGAGGCGACTCGCCTGCCTTCTTCCGTTGCTCCTGCTCGCCGCGCCCGCTTTGGCGGCGACCGCTACTCTGCTGCAGCCCCCCTCCAGCCAGCGCGGCCTGCAGATGGAGGTTGGCGACGGACGCGCCTGGCTGCTACGCAGCAACGGCCAGCGGCTGCGGCTGCCGCTGCGCCGCAGCGAGAGGATCGAGGAGCTCATCGAGTTCGAGAACGGATGGGCGGCCGCGGGCAGCCGCGAAATCGGCAAGCGGCAGGAGCTGGTGGTCGTCGTGGACGGCGTTGCCGGCATCGAACGTCTGCGCGCGGTGCCCGAGCCGATCGGCGACCTGCGCGTGCGGCCGGTGCCGATGGCCTCGGCCGGCGGCTTCGAAGGCCTCGCCTGGCTGGAGGGTGACTCGCCGATGGCGTTCGAGGTGCGCGCCGCCGATTGGAGCGGTGCCGACTGGACTCCGCCCGAGACGGTCTCCGCCAGGCGCTCTGGCGGCCAGGCGGGGCTGATCGGCACGGTGCTGGAAGACGGCCGCTGGCTGCTGGTCTGGAGTGCCTCGGACGGAGGCGACACCGAGCTGGTCTGGACGGTGCGCGAGGACGGCCGTTGGGCGACGCCCAGACGACTGACGGCGGCGAACCGGGTACCGGACATCACTCCCTCGCTGGTGCGGGTTCCGGGTGGTGCCCTGATCGTCTGGGCGCAGCGCCAGGGCGCCGGCTACCAGCTGAACACGGCCCGTTTTCGCGATGGCTGGACCGCTCCTCGGCTGCTGGGCTCCAGGCACGCGTCGTTCCCGCGCTTTGCCGAGCTCGGCGATGCGGGTCGCTTCGTGATCCACGGCTCGCCCGATGGATGGACGACCCTCGAGGTGGATAGCGACGGGCGCGAGCTGAGACGAGCAGAGATCGGCGGCGAGGGACGCGAGCGCCCGGTGCTGACCGCCGCGGGCGGCGGCGTCGGCCTGCGTTGGCAACACGGCGAGCGCTCGAGCCCGCTGCGCTGGAAGGCCTCGCCGTGAGGGCGATCGGCCTCCTGTCCCTGACCGCCTGTCTCTTGGCCGGCGTCACAACCGCCGCCCGGGCCGAGGTCAAGTGTCTCGGCGACAGCATTACCGAGGGCCTGCCGGTCTTCGACGAAGAGAACCTGGGCGGCTATCCGGGTCGGCTGCAGCCGTTGCTGCGCCAGGGCGGCATGAAAGGGGTCAGGGTCCGCAACCTCGGCGTCGGCGGCGAAGCGACCATCGAAGTCATGGCCCGCATCGGCGGCATCGTCAGCAGCGGCGACATCCTCGTGCTGCTCGTGGGATCCAACGACGTGACGCGTATCCTGCGGGGCGAGCTGACCCTCGAAGACACGATCAGCAACATCGCCTTCATGCTGCGCTTCGCCCGGACAGCCGGCATGAGGGTGCTCGTCGGAACCCTGCCGCCACGCACACCGGACGCCGCCGACAGCACCAACACGCTGACCTACGAAGCGGTGCAGCGGATCCGCCAGCTGGCATCCAAAAACCGGTACGAAGTCGTCGATTTCTGGAACGCCCTGCCGAACCGGCAGCTCTATACCTACGCCACCTACTACACCTTCATTGCGCGAGACAGAGTCGGTCATCCCAACGCTGCGGGCTTCCAGCTCCTCGCCGAGACCGCCGCGGGCGTGATCCTGGACGGTGATTCGCAGAGCCCCGTCGAAGGGCGCTTCCTGCCCGGTCCCGTCCGCAGGGTCAACGCCAACACCGACTACGAGATCGAGCTGTACGACTTCGACTCGGGGATCCTCCTGCCGTCGGCCACCATCCTGCTGAACGACCGGCCGATCGATACGGTGGTAACCGGCAGCAGGCGCAAGGCGACCCTCTTTGCCAAAGGCGACGGCCGGCGCCGCTGCAAGGTAGTGGTCTCGGTGCGGGCGAGCGATCGCGCCGAGCCACCCAACGAGTTCGACTTCCGCATCACCCGCTACACCACGCCGCAGAGGCTGAGGGACGGCGATGCCAACGGGGACTGCCGGGTCGATGGCCGCGATCTGGCCATCTTTGGGCCGGTCTTCGGCAAGTCCAAGGCCAGCCTCGGCTTCGATCAGGAGATGGACTTCGTCAAGGACGGAGCCATCGACGGCGACGATTTCGCCCGGCTGGCAGCGAATTTCGGCCGCGGCGATCTCGCCGGCACCGCAGAGTAGGGGTCTAGTCCGCCCGCGCGACGCGGGCGGCGACCAGATCGGGCGGCCGCGCCTCGTCGGCGACCTCGAAGCAGGCGGCGAACCGGGCGTACAGCTCTTCGTCTCGACGTCGCAGATAGACCCGGGCGAGCTCGTCGCCGGCCGTCACCGGCTGCCCGATCCGGGCGTCGTACTCCAACGCCACTTCGGTGTCGATGGCCCGGCCGCCTCGCGCCGCCGCGCCAGCCTCACCCAGCAGCAGACCCAGCCGCCGCGTTGCCACCGCGGCCAGGGTGCCGGAGCGAGATGCCGTGATCGGCATGACCTCCGGGGCCCGCCGACGGCCCAGCTCCGCCAGCGACGACGGGTCACCGCCCTGCGCCTCCACCCACTGGTCGAACTTGGCGCGGGCTTCGCCGGACTCGATCGCCGCCTCGAGACCGGTCCGCGCCACGCCCGAGCCGGCCAGCCGCGAGAGCTCCTCGGAGAGGGCCAGGACCAACTCGGTGAGGTCCTCCGGACCGCGCCCCTCGAGACAGGCGACGGTCTCGCCGATCTCCGCCGTGTGGCCAACGCATCGGCCCAACGGCTGACTCATGTCGGTGATCAGCGCGCTCGCCCGGCGGCCGATTCGCTGGCAGGTCTCGACCAACAGGTTGGCCAGCGCCACCGCGTCCTCGCGCTCGCGCATGAACGCCCCGTCGCCGGTCTTGACGTCAAAGACAATGGCACCGGCGCCGGTAGCCAGCTTCTTCGACAGGATGCTGGCGGTGATCAGCGGCAGCGAATCCACGGTCGCCGTGCAGTCACGCAGGCCGTACAGCCGACGGTCGGCCGGCGCGATGGCCTCGGTGGCGATGCCGATCGCCATGCCGGTCTGGTCGAGCAGCCGCAGACAGCGCTGGCGGTCGATCGCCAGATCGAGACCCGGAATGGTCTCCAGCTTGTCGGCGGTGCCGCCGGTATGGCCCAGCGCCCGTCCCGTCAACATGACAACCGGTTGGCCACAGGCCGCCAGCAGCGGCGACAGGATGAGCGAGACCTTGTCGCCCACACCGCCGGTGGAGTGCTTGTCCCCCAGCGCCGGCACCTCCTCGTAGAGCCGCCACTGCTCGCCGGACTCCAACATCGCCTGGGTGAGCCACTGGGTCTCCTCGCCGTCGAGCCCGTTGATCGCGGCGGCCATGAGAAAGGCGGCCAGCTGAGGATCGGACCAGCCCTTGCCGCTGGCGCCCGCCACCACCGCCCGCAACTGGCCTTCGTCGAGCCGCAGGCCGGCTCGCTTGCGCGCCAGGATGTCGTAGGGTTCCACTGGCGAGCCGCTAACCCGTGACGCCGCCACCGAGCCGGTCGGCGCGCTGCTGGGCGACACCGCGCAGAATTGACTGCGGGTACTCGTCCACCAGACGCAGATAGGTGTCCCGGGCTTCGAGGTCGTCGCCGGCGGCCTCCAGCGTCAGCGCCAGCTGGTAGAGCAGCTGATCCGCGGGCAGCGGCGACCCTTGCCGGTCGAGCAGCGACCGGATCTCGGCCAGCAGCTCGTCGTGACGTCCCCGCGAGCGGTCCAGCTCCCACAGGTTGAGTCGCGCCTGCTGGCCGACAGCGGTATCGCCGCCCTCACGAGCGGCTGCCTGCCACAGCTCACGGGCCGTCGCGTCATCCGCCTCGGCGGCCGCAAAGCCCGCCAGATAGAGCCGGGCCGCATCCGCGGCGCCGCTCCTCGGAAAGCGGTCCACGACCTCCTGGAAGCGCTCCCTCGCCGTCG
>CALZJC010000008.1 GCA_945787525.1 Thermoanaerobaculia bacterium
GCGACCGGCGACCGCCGGCGGCGAGCGCGGATCGTCGTCCGCGCCCTCGAGCGGTTCGCGCCGGCCGTGCGGACCATCCATCCGCTGCGAGCCGAAGCGCCGGAGGAAGACACCTGGCTGCTGGCTCATACCTTCGTCTCGATGACGTTCTCGCTACTGGCGCGCGTCGAGAGCTACTCCGATTGGCTGCGCGATTCCGCCCAGGATGCGCTCCGCCGGGCCTATGACCTCTATCGCCTGGAGCTGCAAGCGCTCGACTGGCAGCGCCCCGGCGGCTTCTGGGTGCTCAAGTCTCCGGCTCATCTGCCGACGTTGGCAGCGCTCCTCGAGCGCCTGCCCGAGGCGCGGATCGTCATGATGCATCGCGACCCGCTCGCCGTCGTACCGTCGACGTGCAGCCTGTTTGCGACCGTGCGTGGCGTCTTCTCCGACGAGGTCGAGCCGCAGCAGATGGGACCGGCTCTGGCCGACAGGCTGGCCGGCTACCAGCACCAGGCGGAGGAGGCGAGTCGGCGCTTTCCGGAGCGGGTGCTCGACGTCCGGTTCGAGGAGCTCGTCGAACGGCCGCTGGAGACCCTGCGCGGCGTCTACCGGCATGCCGGCCGCGCCTTTCGGCCGGAGCTCGAGCGGTCGGCCGAGGCGTGGCTCGCTCGTCATCGGCGTCCACCCGAGCATCGCTACGACCTCGACCAGTTCGGTCTGGACAGGGATCGGGTGCTGGCCGCTTTCGGTCGTTAGCGGCGGCGGGGCCGGTGCCCGCGGGTCTCCTTGCCTGCCGCGTCCTTCTCCGACAGAATAGCTGCTCTGCCGCCGCGCTCCGCGGCATCCGCCCACAACACCCCGGAGTAGGTCCAAGCAATGGGTACCATAGACGCCAACGCCTGCCGTCCCGGCAAGAAGCTGATCATCGACGGTGAGCCCTACTCGGTCATCGAGCGTGCGCACCACAAGCCTGGCAAGGGCGGCGCCTTTGTCCGCTTCAAGCTCAAGGGGGTCATCTCCGGCAAGGTGATCGACCACACGGTCCGTGCCGGCACCAAGATGGAGGAGGCCGATGTCACCACCCGGCCGATGCAGTATCTCTATCAGCAGGGTGATGACTTCGTCTTCATGGACCAGGAGAGCTACGAGCAGACCACCGTGTCGAAGGACCTGCTGGGCTTTGCGGTGAACTTCCTGATCGAGAGCGCCGAGGCGCAGGTGACCCTCTACGACGGCCGGGCGATCGGTGTCCAGCTGCCGCAGAAGATGGCCTTCGAGGTCACCGACACGATCGACAACCCGGCGATGGGCAACACCGCGACCAACGTCACCAAGGACGCGACGATCGAGACCGGATACGTCGCCCAGGTGCCGCCCTTTATCAAGGTAGGCGAGAAGATCCGGCTGCTGACCGAAGACGGAAGCTACCTGGAACGCGCCAACTAGCGCATTCGCCGACCCCGAACCCAAGAGGTACTCCAGCATGACGAGAGCCCTGTCGAAGAGGTTGTGGGCGGGCCTTCTGCTCGCCGCCATCGCCGCCCTGTCATTGGCCCCCGCCGCCGCGGCCCAGGACCTGGCGGCTTTCGAGAAGACGACCACCGTAAAGGTCCTGGAGAACGGTTGGACGTTCATCATCGTCGAGCGCCCGGTGGCGCCGGTGTTCTCCTTCGCCACCTATGCCAACGTCGGCTCGGCTCAGGAGCTGCCGGGTATCACCGGACTGGCGCACATGTTCGAGCATGTCGCCTTCAAGGGAACGCCCAAGCTGGGCACCAGCGACTATGAGGCCGAGAAGGCGGCGATCGCCGACATGGAGGCCTCCTACAACGCCTACCTCGAGACGCGGCTGGCCATCGGCGCGGACCCGGAGGAGGTCGACCGGCTCTGGCAGCAGTTCAAGGCCAAGGAGGAGATCGCCAACTCCTACTCGCTGAGCGAGGCGTTCGGCGAGATCCTCAACCGCGAGGGCGCCACGGGTCTCAACGCCTTCACCAACACCGATTTCACCGGCTACTTCTATTCGCTGCCGGCCAACAAGTTCGAGCTGTTCGCCTATCTCGAGTCGACCCGCTTTCTGAGCCCCGTCTTCCGCGAGTTCTACAAGGAGCGGGACGTGGTCCAGGAGGAGCGCCGGCTGCGCACCGAGAGCAACCCGATCGGCCGGCTGATCGAGCAGTTCGTCGCCGCCGCGTTCGTGGCCCATCCGTACAAGAACCCGGTGGTCGGCCACATGAGCGATCTGGAGTCGTTCACGCTGACCGATGGAGAGGAGTTCTTCCGCACCTGGTATGTGCCCGCCAACCTGGTGACGGCAATCGTCGGCGATGTCGACGCCGAGGCCGTGCTGCCGGTCATCGAGCGCTACTTCGGCCGCGTGCCGGAGGGCCCCAAGCCACCGGCGCTGCGCACTGTCGAGCCGCCGCAGATCGGCGAGAAGACGATCGTGATCCAGGACCCCTCGCAGCCGGTCTACGTCGAGGGGTACCACAAGCCGGCCCAGACCCACCCGGACCAGCCGGTCTGGGACGTGATCGACGACGTGCTGTCAAACGGCCGCACCTCGCGTCTCTACCGGTCCCTGGTGCGGGACAAGAAGATCGCCGCCCAGGCCGGCTCTTTCTCCTCCTTCCCGGGCAGCAAGTACCCGACGCTGTGGATCGCCTTCGCCATCCCGTCGCCGGGCATCGCCAACGAGGAGGTGCGCGACGCGATCCGCGCCGAGATCGAGCGTCTCAAGAACACGGACCTGGCCACTGAAGAGCTGGCCCGCGCCAAGACCCGCGCCAAGGCCGGCCTGCTGCGCTCGCTGCGCAACAACTTCGGTCTGGCCAACAACCTGGCCCAGTGGCAGACGCTGTTTGGCGACTGGCGCGAGCTGTTCCGCTACATCGATCGCATCGAGGCGGTGACCGCGGCCGACGTTCGCCGGGTAGCCGGCGACACTCTGGTGGGGTCGAACCGGACCGTCGGCATGATCGTCACCGAGAGCACCGAGACCGGACAGGACGGCGAGGCAGCGGCCGACGAAGCGTCGGCGGCGAGCCGCTGAGGAGAGTCGGAATGATGCCAAGAACGAGACCCAACTGGATTCTGTGCCTGCTGCTGACGATCGTCGCGCTGGCGCCCGCCGCTGCCCAGGTCGAGACCGTCGACGAGCTGACCTACCCGGCGCTGCCCGATTTCGACGTGCCGGAGCCGCGCCGCGTCGAGCTGGACAACGGCATGGTGGTGATGCTGCTCGAGGATCACGAGCTGCCGTTGATCGACGTCATCGCCCGGGTCCGCACCGGCGCCCGGCTGGAGCCGGCCGACAAGGTCGGCCTGGCTTCGCTGACCGGCGCCGTGTTGCGCACCGGCGGCACCGCCTCGATGAGCGGCGACGAGATCGACGACTTCCTCGAGAGCCGGGCGGCGAGCATCGAGACCTCCATCGGCACGGTGTCGGGGTCGGCTTCGATGAGCTGCCTCGAGGGCGACTTCCGCGAGGTGCTCGGCCTGTTCGCCGACGTGCTGCGCAACCCGGCGTTCCACGAGGAAAAGCTGGTGGTGGCCAAGAACCAGGCCAACACCGGCATCGCGCGGCAGAACGACCAGCCGCAGCAGATCATGTTCCGTGAGTTCGGCGAGATCGTCTACGGTCCCGAGTCGCCCTACGCGCGGCAAGAGACCTACACCTCGGTCGATGGGGTGACTCGCGACGACCTTATCGCCTGGCATGGGCGTTTCTTTCACCCCAACAACATCATCCTCGGGCTGGTGGGTGTTTTCGACGGCGACGAGGCCCTGGCGATGGTGCGCCAGGCGTTTGGCGACGGGCCGGCGGGACCGCCGGCGCCGGAGTTCGAAGGCGGCTACCGCACCGAGGCATCGCCGGGCGTCTATGCCATCCGCAAGGACGACATGACCCAGTCGAACATCATCATGGGCCATCTCGGCATCGAGCGCGACAACCCGGACTACCTGGCCGTCGACCTGATGAACGAGGTGCTCGGCGGTAGCTTCGCCTCGCGGCTGTTCTCCAACGTTCGCACCAAGAAGGGGCTCGCCTATGCCGTTTCCGGCGGCGTGCGCAGCAACTTCGACTATCCGGGCCAGGCGAGCTTCTGGATGACGACCAAGACCGAGACCACGGCGGCCGGCATCGATGCCCTGCTCGAGGAGGTCAGGGGCATGACCGCCTCGCCGCCGGACGCGGACGAGGTGGAGAAGGCGCTGGCCGGCATCCTCAACTCGTTTGTCTTCAACTCCGATTCGCGGCGCAAGATCCTCGGCCAGCAGCTCACCTACGAGTACTTCGGCTACCCGCTGGATTGGCTGTCGCGCTACTACGAGGGCATCCAGAAGGTCGGCCTGGAGGCGGTCCAGGAGGCGGCCCGGAAGTACCTGCATCCAGACAAGTTCGCCATCCTCGTGGTCGGCCCGGCCGAGGGTCGCGATCGGCCGCTCGAGGAGTACGGCGAGGTCAGCGAGGTGGATATCACGATCCCCGAGCTCGACGTGGCACAGGTGGCGGCGACGGCCGAGTCGCGGGAGCGCGGCGCGGAGCTCATCGCGCGCGCCGTTGAAGCGGTGGGCGGTGCCGAGCGGCTGGCAGCGGTGCGGTCGCTACGTCGCTCGGCCGCGGCCGTGGCGTCGACGCCGCAGGGAGAGATGCAGATCGGTCTGAGCGAGCTGAACGTCTATCCGGACAGCCAGCGCCAGGAGATGACGTTGCCCTTCGGCACGATGGCAAGCGTGGTGACCCCGGAGGACGGCTTCATGGTGACGCCCCAGGGAGTACAGGACCTGCCCGGGTCGCGGCTCGCCGAGACCCGCAAGTCGATGCGCCGCCAGCTGGTGCCGCTGCTGCGCGCCCGCCTCGAGGAGGGCTTCGAGGCCGTGGCCCAGGGCGGCGCCGAGATCAACGGCCGGGCGGTGGAGCAGGTGCGTGTAGTGCTGCCCGGCGACGGCGACGTGATCACGCTGGCGATCGCCGGCGACAACGGCGACGTCGTGGCGATGTCGTACCGGGGCTCCGGCTTTACCGGCGCGCCGGGCGAGATCCACCAGGTGTACTCGGATTTCCGCGAAGTCCAAGGGCTGCGTCTGCCGTTCGAGGCCAGCGCGACTTTCGAGGGCGATCCGTACCTCTCCGTGACGACTTCCGAGATCGAGGTCGACCTCGAGGTGGAGCAGGGCGCCTTCGAGCGCCCGGCGCCCGCGGCGCCCGAGCCCACGGGCTAGCTCGTGGTGGAAGTCTGGATGGTGTCGGTCAGTCGAGCTGCACGCTGGGCTCGCCCTCGCCGTCGATGAGGATGCGCAGCACGCGGCTGGCTCCCGCCGGCAGTGACACGTCCAACGTGCGGCGGACCGCGGCGCGATTGGGCAGCGTGACGTAGACCCGCAGCTCGGTGTCGCCGGCCGGCAGCCGCCGCTTCGCCTCCAGCCTGCCGGCGCCGGTCTTCCTGCGCAGCAGTCCGCTGCGTTTGCCAAAACGGAACCGCTGGTTCATGACCTGCTCGGGGCCCGCGTAGACGGTCACCACGCCTCTGGGCATCTGGCTGAACAGATCGATCCGCAGATCGGACCAGTCGGGTAGGACTGGGCGGGGAGCTTCGACCGGCACCGTCGCCGGCGTTACGAGCTCCGCTGCCACCGGCACCACCGGGGGCTGTTTCTCGGGCTGCCGTCGGCTGGCCAGAGAGCGCTCCCGAGCCGCCTCGAGGCGAGCCAGCAGCTGCCGCACGGCGGGCTTCTCGGGGTCGAGCTCCGCAGCCTGGCGCAGAGCGTTGATCGCCTGGCTGTTGCGCCCCTGGCGCTGCGCTCGCTGCGCTTCGAGCAACAGGCGCTCGACGGTGCCGTCGCGCCAGAGAGCGGCGCGCTGGGCTTCCGCCTGGGTCTCCGCGGTGGCGCGGAGCCGGCGGATCTCCGGCCGGTGAGGCGCCATCTCGACCGCCAGGTCGAGCAGGCGGACGGCGGTCAACGCGTCGCCGGTGACGAGTAGCTCCTCCGCCTCATGCACCAGCTCGGCGTGCCCGGCGTTCAGCTGGTGAAGCGACACCGCCGGCATGTCGGCGGGCGGCGTCTCGAGCTTCTTCTGCGCCAGACTCCAGCCGCTGGCCGTGGCGAGCAGCGCGGCGACGCCTGCCGCTATCCACAACAGCGGCCGGCGCCGGCCGACCGGCGGCTCCGGCGGCGGGGGCAGCAGGTCGGAAAGATCGCGGGTGGCGGCCTCCTCGCGGTCCTCGAAGGCGGCGCGCAGGGACCGAGCCAGGGCGCCGGCAGTGGCCAGGCGGTCGGCTGGGGCCTTGGCCAGAGCCCGGCGCAGCACCTTGACGACCGGGGCCGGCAGGGCGGCGCCGTGCTCCTCGGGAGGCGTGAACGGCTCGTTGGCCAGGCGCCGGACGACTTCCTTGAGGTCGGGATGATCAAACGGGCGCTTGCCGGTGAGCATCTCGTAGACCACGACGCCCAGCGCGAAGACATCGGCACGCCCGTCGACGGCCTCGCCGCGCAGCTGCTCCGGCGCCACGTAGTGCGGCGTCCCCAGACGGTCGGCGGGCTCGGAAACGGTCGGCGCCGAGGCGATGCCGAAATCGGTCAGCTTCACCCTTTCGTTGGCGGTGATCAAGATGTTGCCAGGTTTGACGTCGCGGTGGACCACGCCCTTGGCATGGGCGTAGTCGAGGGCGGAGGCGACCTGCTCGGTGACCTTGAGCACGAAGTCGTCGGGTAGCGGCTTGCCCGGGCGCAGCACCTCTTTCAGGTCGGTCCCCTGAACGTACTCCATGGCGATGAACGGCTGCTCGCCGCCCGCGGCGTCGTGCACCGTGACGATGCCCGGGTGGTCGAGGCCACCGGCGGCACGGGCCTCGCGCAGAAAGGAAGGTCCATCTCCGTCCTCGTCGTGGCCGTTGCCGAGATGGCCGTTGAGCGCCTTGACGGCGACCAGGCGGCCGAGCGCCGGGTCCTGTGCCAGGTAGACGGTACCCATGGCGCCGCGCCCCAGCTCTTCGACGATCTCGTAGCGGCCCAGGCCTTCGGTCTTCGTCATCGTCAGGCTCCCAAACCGAGGGTAGGTGGACCGCCGTCTCTACGCTATGCAGCAATTCACTTTGCAGAGCGGCCAGCGGCGGGCAGCGTCGGCAGGTACAATGCGGCCGGCATGGAGACGAAGGGCATTCCCCAGCACAGTGCCGCCGAGTCGCTCGGCGGATTTGCCGATCTAGGTGTGAGCGCGCCGGTGGTCGAGGCGCTGGAGCGGATCGGTTTTCACTCGCCGACGCCGATCCAGGCGGCGGTCATCCCGCCTGCGCTGACCGGGCGAGACGTCATCGGCCTCGCCGAGACCGGTTCCGGCAAGACCGCGGCCTTTTCGCTGCCGATGCTCGAGCGGACCGAGCCCTCCGGTCGCTGCACCGGTCTCGTCGTCTGCCCGACGCGCGAGATCGCTCTGCAGACCAAGCGGTTCCTCGACGGGCTGGTCGGTCTCAAGGGGTTGCGCTCGGCCTGTCTTATCGGCGGTGTCAAGCTGCCGCCCCAGACCGAAAAGCTGCGTGGTGGAGTCGATCTTGTCGTCGCCACTCCGGGCCGCCTGCTCGACCACTGTCGCCGGCGCAATGTGTCGCTGGACGGCGTCCGCTGTCTGGTCCTGGACGAGGCGGACCACATGCTCGATCTCGGCTTCCTGCCACAGATGCAGGAGATTCTCGACCTGGTGCCCAGCCGCCGGCAGACACTGATGTTCTCGGCCACGTTGCCGCAGGTGATCGAGCGTCTCGCCAAGCGCGTGATGAGCGACCCGCTGCGCTTCGACCTGCTGCCCAGCGGCCGCACCGCCGAGGGCATCGAGCACCGCCTCTATCTGGTGCACGACCGCGACAAGAAGAGCTGTCTGGTGGCGCTGACCCACCAGCAGGAAGGCAGTACGCTGGTCTTCATGCGCCGCAAGGTCGATGCCGACTGGGCCTCCAGGCAGCTCGAGCTCGAAGGCGAGTCGGTCGCGCGGCTGCACTCCGATCGCTCGCAGAGCCAGCGTGTGGCGGCGCTGGAGGGCTTTCGCAAGGGCGGCTTTCGCATCCTGGTAGCCACCGATCTGGCGGCCCGCGGCATCGACGTGCCGCGCTGCGCGCACATCGTCAACTACGACCTGCCGGCCACCGTCGAGGACTATGTGCATCGCGCGGGGCGCACCGCGCGCGGCTCGCTCAAGGGGGTCGTCTCCTCCATCGGCACCTGGCGGGACAAGCAGATGGTGCGCGACATCGAGGCGGCGATAGGCGAGCCCCTGCCGCGCCGGGTGGCGGCGGGCGTCACGCCCCAGGAAGAGCGGCGCTCGACGATTCGCGGCCGCGAGCGCGTGCGGCGCCGCCTGATGTGAGCCGCTTCGAGACGGCTTCGTCGTGATGAAGCCGGGCCGGCAGGTCGTCACGGGCGCGGTCGCCATGGCGGTGCTGGCCGCGGCGGCGTCGCGAGCGCAGCCGGAACAGCCGGACGGGTGGCTGGCGGTGCGCAGCGCCAACTTCACCGTCTACTCCGACGCCGAGGCCGAACGCGCCGTCGAGATCGCCAGCGGCCTCGAGCGGCTGCGCGACGCCTTCGCGCGGCTGGCTCCGGAGGTCTCCGTGAGCTCGCCGGTGCCGACTCGCATCGTCGCCTTCCGCGACGCGGAGTCGTTCGCCGGCTACAAGACCATCGCGGACCGCGACGGAATCAAGATCCTGGGCCAGTTTCTGGCCCATCGTGACGGCAACTTCATCGCCTTGAACGCCGACCCCAGCCTGGTGGGCGCCCTGGCGACCATCCAGCACGAGTACGTGCACGAGCTGGTGCAGCACAACCTGCCGACGGTGCCGCTGTGGTTCAACGAGGGGCTGGCCGAGTACTACAGCACCTTCGCGGTCGAGGGCGAGGTCGCTTTCGTCGGCCGGCCGGTGGCGCGCCACCTGCGCTGGCTGCAGGCCCATCCGCGGTTCTCGCTCGGCGAAGTGCTCGCCACGACCCGCGCGTCCGCCGCCGAGCATGGCGCCGAGGCCGCCGGTCAGATGTACGCCGTCTCATGGCTGCTGGTGCACTATCTGCTGTCCGGCGATGCCGACCGGCTGGACGCCGCCGCCGAGCTTCTCTACCTGCTCGACAGCGGCGAAGAGCCGGAGGCGGCGGTCTACGCGGCGCTCGATCTCGGCGCCGTCGAACTGACCGAGCGGCTGCGCGAGTACCTGCTGCGGCCGCTGGCCCAGGCCGGCTGGCGGCTTCCCGCCGGCGCCGGCGCCGCGCCGGCGGTCGAGTCGGTGGACGCCGCCGATCTGCTGAGCCACCTCGGGGACCTGCTGACGCGGCAGCGGCAGCTCGACGCCGCCGGCCGGCACTACGACCTGGCGCTGGCCTACGACAGCCTTCACGCCGGCGCTCACTCCGGTCTGGCCACGGTGCGCGATCTCGAGGGCCGGCTCGAAGAAGCGGCGATCCTGCACCGCGAGGCGATCGCCTTGCGGCCGGTGGCAGCCGAGCCCTATCTGCGCTTCGGCCGTCATCTGATCGAGGTGGCGCAGAGCGGGCTGCCCGACGAGACTGCCGCCGCCGAGCTGGCCGATGAGGCGCGCGCCATGTTTGCCATGGCGGCGCGCCGGGCTCCCGATTTCGCCGAGTGCCGCGCCATGCTCGGTGCGGCTCAGCTGCTGCCGGGCGGCGCGCCGGAGCGCGGGATCGCGCTGCTCGAGGAAGTCCGCCGTGAGTTGCCGCAACGCGCCGACATCGTCTTCAACCTGTTGCAGCTCAATCTGGCCGACGATCGCGTCGCGCCGGCGGCGGCCCTGCTCGGTGGCGCCCTGGCGCGGCTCGCCGACGCCGAGATGCTGGCCCGGGCCCGCGAGGCGGTGGAGCGGACCTCGTACCTCAAGGCGGCGCGCGAGGCGCTGGCCGACGGGCAGGTGGACGAGGGGCTGCGGCTACTCGATCGGGCGCTCGAAGCGACCAGCGATGCGCAGATGCGGGCGGCGATCGCCGCTCAGCGCGCCACCATCGAGCGTCGCGCGGGCTACCGCGGGCGCGGCGAATAGAAGAGCCGCCGCGGCGTATAGAATCCCGGGAGACGACACAGGGGCTCGACATGTTCGATTGGTGGTCGACACTCGGCAAGGCGCTGCAGATTTTCTACGGCATCGCCATCACCACGTCCGCCGTGATGCTGCTGCAGCTGGTGCTGATGCTGTTCGGCATGGATGGCGATTCCGACTTCGACGTCGACGACATCGACGACCACGGGACCGGCGGCATCCTCTCGGTGCGCACCGTCACCGCGTTTTTCGTCGGCTTCGGCTGGACCGGGGTGGCGGCCATCGAGGCCGGTTGGACCCTGCTGCCGGCGATCGTCGTCTCCACCGGCGTCGGCGGCGCTTTCATGGGCGGCGTCTTCCTGCTGATGCGCACCCTCTACAGCATGCGCTACACCGGCACCCTCGACTATCACAACGCGATCGGCCAGGTGGGCAACGTCTACCTGCGGATTCCCGCGGCGATGGCAGGACCGGGCCAGATCGAAGTGCTGGTCCAGGGCAGGTTGCGTGTGGTGCAGGCTTTTACCCGCGCCGAGCGCCAGTTGGGCAACAGCGAACGCGTTCGGGTGACCGAGTTGATAGACGAGACGACACTGCTCGTGGAGCCGCTGGAAGGCGAGCCGCGGGCCGAGGAGGACTGAGCTCATGGGTGGACTTGGCTTTCTGTTCCTGGCGGTTTCGGGTTTTCTGGTTGCCTTCGTGGCCGTCGTCGCGGTACTGCGTCGCTACAAGCGCTGCCCCTCGGACAAGATCCTCGTGGTCTACGGCAAGGTCGCCGGCGGCGGCAGCGGCGCTTCGGCGAAGTGCTACCACGGCGGCGCCTCGTTCATCGTGCCGGTGTTCCAGGACTACCGCTTCCTGGACCTGGCGCCGATGACCATCGACATCAAGCTCGAAGGCGCCCTGTCGCTGCAGAACATCCGGGTCAACACGCCGTCTACGTTCACCGTCGGCATCTCCACGGAGCCCGGCGTGATGGAGAACGCCGCCGAGCGCCTGCTGCACATGGACATGAACCATGTCGCCGAGCTGGCCCGCGACATCATCTTCGGCCAGATGCGTGTGGTCATGGCGACCATGCCGATCGAGGAGATCAACGCCGACCGCGACAAGCTGATCGAGAACATCTCCTCGGGGGTCGAGGTGGAGCTCAAGAAGGTCGGTCTGCGGCTGATCAACGTCAACGTCCAGGACATCACCGACGAGTCGGGCTACATCGACGCGCTGGGCAAGGAGGCCGCGGCGCGGGCCATCAACGAGGCCAAGGTCAAGGTCGCCGACAAGGAGCGGGACGGCTCCATCGGCGCCGCCGAGGCGGATCGCGACAAGCGGATCAAGGTGGCGGAGGCCGGCGCGACTGCGGTCGAGGGCGAGAACCAGTCGAAGATCAAGGTGGCCAACTCGGATGCCCTCAGACGCCAGGCGGAGGCCGAGGCGGAACGGCTGGCCAGCGTCGCCGAAGCGGTCAAGACCGCGCAGGCGCTGCAGGAGGCCTACACCGCCGAGGAGCTGGCCGAGCGCGAGCGCGCCCGACGCGAGGAGGCGACCCAGGCGGCCAACGTCATCGTCCCCGCCGAGATCAAGAAGCGCGAGGTCGAGGTGCTGGCCGAGGCCGAGGCCGAGCGAGTCCGACGGGTGCGCAAGGGCGAGGCCGACGGTCTGCTTTCGGTCATGGAGGCCGAGGCCGAGGGCCTGAAGGCGATCCTGACCCGCAAGGCGGAGGGCTTCGGCCACATCGTCATGGCCGCCACCGGCAAGCCCGAGCTGGCGTCGTTGCTGCTGGTCACCGAGCAGCTGCCCAAGCTGGTCGAGGAGCAGGTCAAGGCGATCTCCAACCTCAAGATCGATTCGGTGACCGTCTGGGAGGGTGGTGGCAGGAACGCCGACGGCAAATCGTCGACCGCGGACTTCGTCTCCAGCCTGGTGGGCGTGCTGCCGCCGCTGCACGAGCTGACGAAAAACGTCGGCGTCGAGCTGCCGGAGATCCTCGGCCGCTCGCGCGGCGAGCGCGAAGGCGGCTCCGGGGACGGCGGCGACGGTGTCGCCTGAGTGAGAAGGTCACTCTGACCTAACCGGTGCGGTTGCGCGCCAGAAAGGTGCGCATCAGCTCGGCCAGCTGGTCCGGGGCTTCCTCGGGTGGAATGTGACCGACGCCGTCGAGCAGGTGGAACTCCGCCCGCGGCAGGATCTCCGACGCCTCGCGTCCGTCCTCCGGCACGGTCAGCTCGTCCTTGGCTCCCCAGACCAAGAGCACCGGCAGATCGAGGAGCGCCAGATCGGGCAGCTCGCGGGGCTCGCGGGTGGGCATCGTGAGACCACGGAAGGCGCGACTGACCCCCTCGATCCGTACCCGTTCGTGGTAGGCGTCCACCAGATCGTCGCTGATCTGCGAGTCGTCGGCGAAAGATCCCTCCAGGCCTGACACCACGGCGCTGCGCCTGATGGCGCGGGTACGAACGAAGAGGTACGTGAGGGGCCGGTTGGCGGCCGAGCGCTGCCGCCGCTCCCACGGATACGCGGCGCCGGCGCTGTCGACCAGGATGAGCGAGCGAACCCTCTCCGGGTGGCGCCAGGCCAGGTGGGTGGCCAGCGCCCCGCCGTAGGAGTGGCCGGCGATGTGAGCGCTGTCGAGCCCCAGCCCATCCATCACCCCGAGTACCAGGGCCAGCTGTCCGGCCACGGTGTAGGCATCGTAGGAGCGCGAGCGCTCGGTGTAGCCAAAGCCGTTGAGATCGACGGCGATCAGCTCGTATTCACCTGCCAGCGCCGCCGTGACGTGACGCCAGGAGTAGGCCGAAGCGCCAAAGCCGTGCAGCAGCACCACCGGCTCACCGCGGCCCGAGCGCACCACGTGAATCGTCCGACCGTCCACCTGGACGAGATTCTCGGCCGGCAGCCGAGCCCTCAGCTCCTCGTAGGGGATCAGCGGCACGCAGCCGCCGGCGAGAACCAGGGCGAGGGCGCCCACCAGTGGCCTCATGGTCGTATCGAGCCGCCGCTCCGGCTAGTCCCGGGGCCGCTCGTAGCCGGCTCGGTCGATCCGGGTGCGGGACTCCAGGTCGCGGTCGACGTCCGCCTGCCAGGCGCCGGCGAGGGCCCTCGGCCCGGCCCACCGGTCGAGGGCCCGTCGCGCCGCTTCGGTGGCCGGTTCGAGCGATGCCAACTCCTCGACCGCCATCGCCGGGGGCGGCAGGTGGAGTCCGATCGAGGCGATCCCGTCGGCTTCTGGGCGATCGTTGCAGCGGTCATCCGGGCTTCTGCTTTTCTTTCGCTCGTAGCGAAAGGGAGGCATCGTACAGGGGATGGGCGGTGAGGTCTACAACCGGCGTCAGACGCGGCGCAAGACAGGCGCCGGTCAGCCAGAGGACGGCAACCGTCGGTCGATGCGATCGCCGGCGACCAGTGGCTGGGGCTCGGAGCCGCGCAGGAAGAGCTTGCCGCCCGGCTCGCCCTCGATGGTGATCCGCTCGCCCTCGATCTCCAGCAGGGCGCCTTCGCGCAGGGCCACCACCGGAGTCTCGTTCTCCTCGTGGAACTCCCTGAGCCGTGCATCGCGGGTCTCGCCCATGTGCGTCGAGGTCGGGTCAGGGTCGATGTAGTGCGGGTTGATCTGGAACTCCACCAGCCCGAGAGCGGTGAACGAGGCGGGCTGCACGATCGGCATGTCGTTGGTGGTCCGGATCGTCAGCCCGGCGACATTGGAGCCGGCGCTGGCGCCGAGATAGGGCGTGCCGGCCTCGACGCGGCGGCGGATCGGCTCCACCAGCCGGTCCCGCAGCAGCCGATCGAGCAGCCTGAAGGTGTTGCCGCCGCCGATGAAGATCGCCGCCGCGCCCTCGACCGCGGCGACCGGGTCGGGCGCCTGGTGGATGCCATCGACGCCGACGCCGAGGGCGGCGAAGCGCTGCCGCACCTGGCCGAGGTAGCCGTCCAGATCGTGCCCTGCGTAGGGCACGAAGAGCAAGCGGTCGATGCCGGCGAGCAGCTTCTCGAGATGCGGCTCGAGGTGGTCCAGATAGCCGGTGCCGTGCACCCGCGAGGTGGAAGCGAGAATGAGCCGTCGAGCCGTGGGTGCCACCGTCCAGACCTCTGCCATGGGCTGCTAGACCTCCAGGAAGTCGATGATGCCTTGGCCGATCCGATCGAGTCGGTCGGCCAGGCGGTGATCGGTGTCGAGCAGACGCAGCGACACGTTGGGGCGGTCGGCGGCGAAGCGCACGCTCTGCCGGTAGGGCACGCTCTCATCCCGGCGGCCGTGGTAGATCAAGGTCGGCATCTCCAGGTGGGCCGAGAAGCTGTCGTAGCCGCGCAGATCCTCGACCAGCCCGTAGTGTACGGGGCGCTGGTCGCCGCTGGCCGAATGCGGCAGGTCGAGAAAGCCGTCGCGCCGCCAGCGTTCGAGCCAGTCATCGTCGAGCTCGCCGCGCTCGCGCCGGCGCTCCGCGTCGCCCAGGAGATCGAGCGCTGGCGCCAGCAGCACCAGCCGCCGGATCTTCGCCGCGGCGTCTCCGCGGTGTCGATCGACGAAGTGCAACGCCGCCAGGCCGCCGAAGCTGGAGCCCACCAGGTCCAGCGGGCCGGGTGACATGTCCGTCACCAGCTCGGCCACGCGGTCGACCACCGCGGTCAGGGTGAGTCGCTCGAAGCTGGGTACCTCGAGATCGGGCACCAGGTAGTTGAACCCGCGGCGGCGCAGCCGCTCGCCCAGCACGACCGCCTTGGCGGAGGCAGGCGAGGAGCCCAGGCCGTGCAGATGCAGGACGGTTGGCGGCATCGGTGGGGTATCGTCTCAGAAGCCTTTCAGGGCGCCAAGATCGGCCTTCGCCCCGGAGTCCGGCAGGACGGGCGCTGGCGCCCGACCACGGCTCGCCGCCGGCCGCCTGGCTAGGACCGGTTGTCGGCCCGGTTGCGGTAGAGCTCGGGGTCGGCGACCGCCGCCATCCCCTCGACGTCCAGGTCGCCGCCCAGGAAGGCGGCCAGGCGGCGGGCCTGCTCGAGCGGTTCGGCCAGCACCGCGGTGTAGTGCACCGGCAGGACGCGGAACTGGGGCCCGTTCTTGAGCAGGTAGCCGGCCCTCCAGAGGTCGTTCTCGAAGACCTCCCTCATCTGCTCGTCGCCGGCGTCCGCGTCCTCGCCGCGGCGCTCGAGCATCTTGGCTTGCGAGGCCAGGATCTCGCCCAGGTCGCGGCGCATGAAGACAACGCGGTAGTTGTGGCGGGCGGGCAGCTCGCGCAGCAGGGTCGAGATGATCTTCACACCCTTGCCCCGCGCCCCGACCAGCCAGGACTTGTCGGGGTTGCGGGCCAGGTTCATCACCGGCTCGTACTCGAAGTAGCCCTTGGGGTTGTCCTCGTCGGCCTGGCGCTCGCCGTCGGTCAGCAGGGGCAGGCCGCCGGCCTGCAGCATCTTCATCGCCATCGAGGTGCCCGAGCGGGGCAGCCCCGACACCACGATGATGGGCCGGCCGTAGCGCAGGCGTCGGTAGGTGTCGCGCAAGCTCACTGGCGTCTCGAATCCGTGCAGTTTTGATAGGATCTGCTGGCCCGGCGGGGCACCGCGCGGTGGCCGCCGTCGGCAGCCTGGACACGATACAACAAGACCACCCGGCTTCATCAGAGGGCGGCGAGCTTTACCGGCGGCCGGTCGGCCGTCATTGAATCGACCAACAACCACGACGGGACTCAGTTGAGAGGGAGAGCTTCATCGACCGCGGCTCGGGCCCTGGCCCTGGCCTGCCTGGTGGCGGTGGCCGCCGCCGTGCCGGCGGTCGCCTATGTCGGCCCGGGTGCCGGCTTCGCCCTGGTCTCGTCGTTTCTGGTGATCTTCGTCACCCTGATCCTGGCCCTCGTCTCGCTGCTCATCTGGCCGATCAGGACACTCTGGCGGGTGCTGCGCCGCACCCGCCGCGCCAAGCCGACGATCCGGCGCCTCATCGTCGTCGGCCTCGACGGCCAGGATCCCCGTCTCACCGACCGCTTCCTGGCCGAGGGCAAGCTGCCCAACTTCCAGAGGCTGGCCGAGGCGGGCTGCTACTCGAAGCTGCGCACGACCTTCCCCTCGGTCTCGCCCGTCGCCTGGTCGTCGTTCTCCACCGGTGCGAACCCCGCCAAACACAACATCTTCGACTTCCTCGACCGTGATCTGCGCACCTATCTGCCCACCCTGTCGTCGACCCACATCGGCTCGGTGGACCGGTTTCTCAAGATCGGCAAGTACCGGTTGCCCCTCGGCAAACCGGAGCTGCGGCTGCTGCGCAAATCGAAGCCCTTCTGGACGATCCTGGGCGAGCAGAACATCTGGAGCACGATCCTGCGGGTGCCCATCACCTTCCCGCCGGACCGCTTCTACGGCGCCCAGCTGGCGGCCATGTGCGTACCCGACCTGCTGGGCACGCAGGGCACATTCTTGCTCTTCACCACCCGCCCGACGGGCGAGAAGTTCAAGGAAGGCGGCATGCGGGTGCCCCTGACCGGCGACACCGACGGAAACGGCAACGGCCGCTACGAGGCCACCATCGAGGGCCCCGAGAACCTGTTTCTCGAAGACAGCCCGACGATGACCCTGCCGCTGGTGATCGATCTCAACGGTGACGGCGAGCGCGGCCAGGTGACCCTCGGCAAGGAGACGGTCGAGCTCGAGCGCGGCAAGCTGACCGACTGGGTCACGATGTCGTTCCGCGCCGCGCCGGGCGTCAAGGTCAACGGCATCTGCAGGATGCTGCTGACCGAGACCGGCGAGCACGTCTCGCTCTATATGACGCCGATCAGCCTGGACCCCGAGAACCCGGCAATGCCGATCTCGCATCCCAACTACTACTCGACGTACCTGGCCAAGCTGATCGGCCCTTACTCGGCCCTCGGACTGGCCGAGGACACCTGGGCTCTGAACGAAGGCGTCATCGACGACAGCACCTTCCTCGAGCTGACCTACGACATCGATGACGAGCGCGAAAAGATGTTCTTTGCCGCCATGGACCGGCTGCGGATGGGTTCACTGGTCTGCGTTTTCGACGGCACCGACCGTATTCAGCACATGTTCTGGCGCTATCTCGATCCGGACCACCCGGCGGGCGGCGACCGCGATCAGGCCGAGCACAAGGACGCCATCGAGAAGCTGTATCTGCGTAACGACAGACTGGTCGGCAAGGTCATGGATCGTCTGCGGGACGGGGATCTGCTGATGGTGCTGTCGGACCACGGCTTCACCTCCTTCCGCCGCGGCATCAACCTCAACAGCTGGCTGCTGGCCAACGGCTATCTCAAGCTCAAGGAGGGCGCCGACGGCGCCGCCGAGTGGCTCCGGGACGTCGACTGGTCCGGGACCCGTGCCTACGCCGTCGGCCTGACCGGCATGTTTCTCAACCTCGAGGGTCGCGAGTCAGAGGGCGTTGTCAAGCCGGGCGAGGAGGCGACGGCGTTGAAGGCCGAGCTGATCGCCAAGCTCAATGGGCTCGAAGACGAGGAGAAGGGCGAGATCGGCATCACCGAGGTGTTCGACACCGCCGAGATCTACCACGGTCCCTACAAGGGCAACGCGCCGGATTTTCTGATCGGCTACAACTCCGGCTACCGCACCTCCTGGGATTGCGCCACCGGAGTCGTTGCCGGCCCGGTCTTCGAGGACAACGTCAAGGCCTGGAGCGGCGACCACTGCGTCGATCCGCGCCAGGTGCCCGGCGTCTTCTTCTGCAGCCGGCCGATCGACTCCGAGGACCCGGCGCTGATCGACGTGGCGCCGACCGCGCTGGAGCTCTTTGGGCTCGAGCCGCCGGCCCACATGGAGGGGCGATCGCTGTTTGACACCGCCCAGGCGAAGCGCGGCCCCGGAGGTGAATCGTGAACGTGTTCGTCCGGCGCCGCGGCGGGGCGCGCCGTTGGGCCGTTGTGACGCTGCTGGCGGTGGCCTGCGCGGGGCTCGCGGCCAGCTCTTGCTCCCGATCCGCCGACGGCGGCGGCCAGCGGGTCATCGTTCTGGGTTTTGACGGCATGGACCACGGCGTGGTCACGCGGCTGATGGCGGAGGGCCGGTTGCCCAACCTGTCCCGGCTGGCGGAGGCCGGCAGCTTCTCGCCGCTGGAGACGTCGGTGCCGCCACAAAGCCCGGTGGCCTGGTCGGATTTCATCACCGGTATGGACGCCGGCGGCCACGGCATCTTCGATTTCGTGCACCGCGATCCCGCGACCATGCTGCCGTACCTGTCGACCAGCCGGGCCGAGACCTCCGAGGACTGCTACGGCATCGGTAGCTGGAAAGTGCCGGGACCGGGCGGCAAGATCGAGCTGTTGCGCCGCGGCGTGCCGTTCTGGGAAGTGCTGGAGGACAACGGCGTGGAGAGCTGGATCGTGCGCATGCCGGCCAACTTTCCGCCCTCGGGCAGCGCCTCGGTCGAGCTCAGCGGCATGGGCACCCCGGACGCGGTGGGCTCGCCCGGCGAGTTCTCGTTCTACACCTCGGAGCTGTTCGCCTTCGAGGGCGAGGACATCAGCGGCGGCGAGATCTACCCGGTGGACTACTGGGAAGGCACTGCCGAAGCCACCCTCTACGGACCTCCCAACACCTGCCTTCCCGGCCGGCCTCAGCTGACGGTGGACTTCACGGTGCACGTGGACCCCGTCGAGCCGGTGGCCAAGCTGGTGGTGGGCGACGAGCAGCGGCTGCTGATGGTGGGGGAGTGGAGTGACTGGCTGCCGATCTCCTTCCCCCTGCCCCTGGGTGACCTGCAGGTGATCGCCCGCTTCTACCTCAAGTCGGTGCGGCCCGAGCTCGAGCTCTACGTGACGCCGTTCCAGATCGATCCTGAGCACCCCGCGATGCCGATCTCGACACCGGACGGCTTTGCCGGCGAGCTGGTCGAGGCGGCCGGGCGCTACTACACCCAGGGCATGCCAGAGGACACCAAGGCGCTGACCGAGGGCGTGCTCTCCGAGGAGGAGTTCCTCCGCCAGGCGGCCTACACCGGCCGGCAGTTCATCGATCAGTACAAGTGGGTGTTGGACCGCTTCGACGGCGGCTTCCTGTTCTACTACTTCGGTAACCTGGACCAAACCTCGCACATGCTGTGGGACACGCTGGATCCCGGTCACCCCGCCTACGTCGCCGAGACCGACGCCCGGTTTGCGGATGTCATCGAGTCGCTCTACCAGGAGCTCGATGGCGTAGTCGGCTACACCCTGGATCGCATCGGCGACGACACCACGCTGGTCGTGATGTCGGATCATGGCTTCGGCAGCTGGCGCCGGGTGTTCCATCTCAACAACTGGCTCGAGGAGAACGGTTACCTGGTCCTCAAGGATCCGAACCGCCGGGACCCCGGCGTGTACCGCAATGTCGACTGGAGCCGCACCCGCGCCTACGGGCTGGGGCTCAACGGTCTCTTCATCAACCTGCGGGGGCGCGAGAGGAGCGGCATCGTGCCGGCGGAGGATCGCACGGCTCTGTTGGAGGAGATCACCGAGAGGCTCCTGGCTACGGTCGACCCCCAGACCGGCGAGCCGGCTGTCACCGAGGTCTGGCCGCGCGAGCGGTACCGCGATCGCGGCTATCTGGAGATCGGCCCCGACATCCAGATCGGCTACGCCTGGGGCACGCGCGGCTCGGGCAAGTCGGCGATCGGCGACTTCACCGACTCGGTCTTCAGCGACAACCTGGACGACTGGCCGGGTGACCACTGCTGGGATCACACCACGGTGCCCGGGATCCTGCTCACCAACCGAGACCTCGGCCGGCCGGTGGTCAAGCTGACCGATCTGGCCGGCGCCATCCTCGCCCAGTTCGGCATCGAAGATTTCCCGGCCGGAACCCCGTCCTCCTAGGAGACGCCCAAGCATGTTTGCGAGCAACAAGATCAAGCTGGACAAGGAGCTGATCGCGCGGATTCGGCGATACGCCGAGATCGCCGGCTACTCTTCGCCCGAGGAGTTCATCACCCACGCCCTGGAGAAGGAGCTGGCGAAGCTCGACGGAGCGGAGAGCGAAGACGAGATCAAGAAGCGCCTCCGCGGTCTGGGCTACATCTCCTGACGAGCCCATGTCCGTCCTCAACGCCGTCCTGAGAGCCGCCGTCGACGGCCTGCTCTCTCCCTTTCGCGGCCTGTCGCCGTGGGTGGGTCTGGCCGTGGTGTCGATCCTGACGGCGGTGCCGATGCTGCTGGTCTTCAGGGCTACCTCCAACCAGACAGCGCTGGCGGCGGTCAAGAAGCAGATCCACGCCGGGCTTTTCGAGATCCGGCTGTTCAATGACGATCTGCGGGCCATCATGAGGGCGCAGCTCCATATCCTGCGCCAGAACCTCAGCTACCTCCGCCTCTCGCTGCCACCGATGCTCTGGATCGTGCCGCCGCTGGTGCTGCTGTTCGCCCAACTGCAGTTCCACTACGGCTATCGCGGCCTGGAAGTGGGCCAGCCCGCTCTGCTGGAGGCCACTATCCGTGAGAGCGCGCTGGATGGCGCAACCGGCAAGCCGACGCTGCGGCTCGACGTCCCCGACGGCCTGCGGGTGGAAACGCCGCCGCTGTGGATCGCCTCCGAGAGCCGCTTCAGCTGGCGTATCGCCGCCGAGCGGCAGGGTGACTACACCGTCAAGCTGGGCTTCGCCGGCCAGGAGGTCGAAAAGTCGGTGCACGCCGGCGAGCGGGTGGTGCTGCGCTCGCCCGAGCGGTTGGCCCCCACTTTCGTCAATCAGCTGCTCTATCCAGCCGAGCCGCCGCTGCCGGGCGACGGACCGTTCAGCGCGGTGAGTATCGGCTACCCGGAACGCGCCCTGTCTCTCTTTGGCCTCGAGACGCCGTGGTGGGTGGTCTATCTCGGCCTGCTGTTCCTCGTCATCCTGGCGTTGCGCAACGCCTTCGGCGTGACGATCTAGCCTGGACTTCTCACCGATCCCCTACGAAACGCCGTAGGTGCCTGAATCTGCTGCGTTACGGTCGGGTCACAGCGCCGCCGCCAGCAGCCGCCAGGCGGCCTCGACCTGAGCCCTCAGATCGGCCTCGGGCTCGAGCAGCCGGCGGCGGGCCAGGCCCTCGCACAGCGATGCGGCGAGCTCGGCCAGGGCGGCGGCCGGCGCTCCCAGCGCCTCGCCGAGCGCCTGCCGTGCCGACTCCCGGCGCCTATCCAACGCTGCAGCGACCCCGGGAGAACGCAGCGCGGCGGTCTCCAGCTCGAGCTGCAGCCGCGCCGGTGGAAGCCCGGCGGCGGCCGCCTCGAGCAGCCGGTGCAGGCGCTGCGAGGCATCCGCAGCGTCCTCGGTCGCCGCCAGCGCCGCCTCGACGAGGCTCGGCGTCGCCGCGGCCACGGCGGCAACCAGCTCCTCTTTGCCGGGCCCTCCAGTCCGTTGCGCTGCAGGCAGCGGGCGGCGGCCTGGACGATGCCCCGCTCGCGGGCGAGCAGGCGTTCTGGAGAGAGCTTTGGCATAAAAAACGATCGTTCGATTTTATATCAAGATCACGAACAGGCGTCAAGCCGCGGCTGGAGCGGAGAGCGCCTGGGGAGCGCCGCGGCGCGGCGGCTGGAATCCCTCAGCCGACGTGCACGACCAGGCGTCGCGGTCGGGGCCGGCGCCGGTGCTCCCAGAGGAAGACGCCCTGCCAGGTGCCGAGGGCCAGCCGGCCGTCGATCACCGGGATGGAGAGGGAGGTTGCGGTCAGGGCGGCTTTGACGTGTGCCGGCATGTCGTCAGGGCCCTCTTCGGTGTGGGTGAACAGCTCGTCCCTCTCCGGCACCAGCCGATCGAGCCAGTTCTCGAGGTCGCGGCAGGCCGCAGGATCCGCGTTCTCCTGAATGGTCAGGCTGGCGGACGTATGCTGCAAGAACAGGGTGCAGAGGCCTTCGCGCATGCCGCTGGCCGCAACCGCTGCGGCGACGCGATCGGTGATCTCGAACAGACCGGCGCCGCCGGGCTCGAGCCTCAGGGTCTCAGTCGACATGGGGTTTTGCGCGAGGATCGGATCATAGCTGGTCGTCTATGGGTTCCTGTGACGATCTCCTGACGCTGCCTGACGTATTCTCCACCAAACCCGAGGCGTCGAATACCAGCAACGGCGCCAGCGCGGCGGTTGCGGCGCAGATACTCGGAGGCGGCATCCTGAAGATCGGCCCACGGATCCTGCTGGTTGACGAGAACGTGGAGGATCGCGCGCTCGCGGCGACGGTTCTGTCGCGCCACCTGCCGGAGGCGCGGCTGGACGAGGTGGGGCATGCGGCCGACTTCGCCCGCGCGCTGGGCGCCGGCCGCTTCGACGTTCTGATCAGCGAGTTCCATCTCAGCTGGTCGGAGGGCGACAAGCTGCTGGCGGCGGTGCGCGACAGTCGTCCCGAGATCCCGGTGCTCTTCTTCTGCGCCGACGCCGAGGTCCAGGAGGTCGTGGAGGCGATGAAGCGGGGAGTGGCCGACTTTCTCTTCAAGACCTCGTCAGGATATCTCCGATTGCCCCGGGCGGTGGAGCAGGCGCTGGATCTCGCCCGCCGGCGCCAGCTGGCGGCGCGCAGCGAGGGACGGCGCGACCTCGAGCACAAGATCGCCGCTCTCGAGCAGACCAACGCGCGCCTCGGGGACTTCGCTTCGATCGCTTCGCACGAGCTGCAGGAGCCGTTGCGCATGGTGGAGAAGTACGGCGCCCTGGTCGCCGAGGGCGGCGGCAAGCTGACGGGTGAGCAGCGGGAAGCGCTGGAGTTCGTCCGTGGCGGCGCTCGCCGCATGCGTACTCTGGTGGAGGATCTGCTAAAGTTCTCGCGTCTGGAGACAGAAGCGAGGGCTTTCGAAGCCTGTGATTGCAGCAGGCTTGTGGAAGAGGCGGCGAACAACCTGCTCGCCGCGTTCGAGGAGAGCGGAGCCAGAATCGAGCGAGACGAACTTCCAACGGTGTTGGGAGATCACGCGCAACTTGTTCAGCTCTTTCAGAACCTGCTGGGCAATGCGGTGAAGTTCCGCGGTGACGCGCCGCCAGAGATCCACATCTCGGCCGAACGAAAGGGTGGCGAGTGGGTCTTCGCGGTCGAGGACAACGGCATCGGCATCGACCCCGCGCGGACAGAAGAGGTCTTCAAGCTGTTCACACGTCTACGGCCCGAGCTGCCCGGCACCGGTATCGGATTGGCGCTGTGTCAGAGAATCGTGGAACGCCACGGCGGCCGGATCTGGGTAGAGTCGCGACCCGGCAAGGGCGCGGCGTTCATGTTCACGTTGCCCGAGCGCGGCTCCGGTGCGAAAGCGCATCCGGCTGCGGCCGAGGCGCTGGAGCAATCGGGTAGCGAGGCCTGATGGGCGACGCACCGATCCGGGTACTGATGATCGAGGACAGCCCGGGCGACGCCCGGCTGATCGAGATCTATCTGTCACAGGCGACCACCACCACCTACCGGTTGACCCACTGCACGACTCTGGATGACGGGCTCGGGCGGCTCGACCGGGACGAGTTCGACATCGTGCTGCTGGATCTCAAGCTACCGGACTCGAGCGGCATCGAGACCTTCGAGCAGACCTACGCTCGCGCACCGGACGTACCGATCGTGGTCATGACCGGTCACGACGACGCCCAGCTGGCGTTCCGGGCTGTGCGGGAAGGAGCGCAGGACTACCTCGTCAAGAACAACGTCGACGCGCCGTTGCTCAACCGGTCCATCCGCTACGCGATCGAGCGCAAGCACTACGAGGAGGCTTTGCGGGTCAGCGAGGAGCGCTACGCGCTGGCCATCAGTGGCGCCAACGACGGGCTGTGGGACTGGGATCTGGAAGAGGACCGGATCCACTACTCGACTCGTTGGAAGGAGATGATCGGCTACGACGAGGACGAGCTGTCGATCCATCCCGAAGAGTGGTTCAGCCGCGTCCACCCCGACGAGGTGGCGCGACTCAAGCAGGAGATCAGCGATCACCTTTCCGGTCGCAGCCTGCACTTCAAGCACGAGCATCGGATGCGGCATCGTGACGGCAGTTATCGCTGGATGCTGAGCCGTGGCATCGCGGTGCGCGGCGCCTCGGGCAGGCCCTGCCGCATGGCGGGCTCGTTGACCGATATCAACGCCCGCAAGATGACCGAGCAGCAGCTGCTGCACGACGCGATGCACGACGCTCTGACGGACCTGCCCAACTGGGCGCTCTTCATGGATCGATTGGGTGTGGCGATCGCCCAGTGCAAGCGGCGTGACGACCACCAGTTCGCGGTGCTGTTCCTCGACCTGGACCGTTTCAAGAACATCAACGACAGCCTGGGTCACGCCGTGGGCGACCTGTTGCTGATCAGCATCGCGCGTCGCTTTCGCGCCTTCCTGCGCCCCGGCGACACCGTCGCCCGGTTGGGCGGCGACGAGTTCGCCATCCTGGCCGACGCCATCGAATCGCCGAGCGACGCGACCCGTATCGCCGAGCGCATCAACGAGGAGCTCGGCCGGCCGTTCGACCTCCAGGGACACGAGGTCTTCACCAGCGCCAGCATCGGCCTCGCGCTGAGCTCCACGGGCTACGATCGGCCGGAGAAGGTGCTGCGCGACGCCGACACCGCCATGTACCGGGCCAAGTCGCTGGGCAAGGCCCGGCACGCGATCTTCGACCAGGATATGCACCGCCGCGCCGTCGAGCTGTTGAGCCTGGAGACCGATCTGCGGCGCGCGGTGACCCGCGACGAGTTCCGCGTCCACTACCAGCCGATCGTCGCGCTGTCGACCGGCGTTCTCGAGGGCTTCGAGGCGCTGGTTCGCTGGCAGCACCCGGTGAAGGGCCTGGTCTATCCCGAGGAGTTCATCTCGGTGGCCGAGGAGACGGGTCTCATCGTGCCGCTCGGCTGGAAAGTGATGCACGAGGCCTGCGCCCAGACTGCGGCCTGGCAGAAGCGGTTCCCTGCCGGCCAGCCCCTGACGGTCAGCGTCAACCTGTCCGGCAAGCAGTTTCGCCAGCCCGAACTGGTAAGGCGGATTGGCGAGATCCTGAGCGACAGCGCGCTCGAACCGTCGAGGCTGTGCCTGGAGATCACCGAGAGCATGATCATGGAGGACGCCGAATCGGCGGTGGACAAGATGCGCCAGCTGCGCGACGTCGGCGTCGAGCTGCACATCGACGACTTCGGGACCGGCTACTCCTCGCTGAGCTATCTGCACCGACTGCCGACCCACACCATCAAGATCGATCGCTCCTTCGTGCGGCGGATGAGCGAGCGCAACGGCAAGTCCCAGATCGTCGGTACCATCGTCACGCTGGCGCGCAATCTCGGCATGCGGGTGGCCGCCGAGGGCCTCGAGACCGCCGACCAGCTGGCCAAACTGCGTCAGCTCCAGTGCGAGTACGGTCAGGGCTTCTTTTTCTCCAAGCCGCTCGACCACGGCGACGCCGGCCGGCTGATCGCCAGCACGGCCATCTCGTGGGTGGTGGCGATGCGCTCTTCGATCAGGGCGACGAGGGTGTCGCGGCGGGCCATCAATCCACCGATCTCGTAGCCGCCCAGATAGGGCTCGAGCCGGCGCCGCACCTCGGTCTCGTCGAGACCGCGCAACGCCTGGAAGAGGCGGCGCGAGCAGCGCCCGATCCGTTCCGGAGACGGCAGCTGCTTCATCCGGCCGAAGGTCCGGGTGTGGTCGATGAACCAGAGGTTCCAGTCGGAGTCGTAGAGGATGTTGCCCTGATTGCGGTCGATGTTGTTGGCCAGGTTGTCGAAGACCAGCATGTCCTTGGCGGTGAGACGCCAGTCGCCCGGCGGCGCGAGCTTCTTCTGCCGGCGATCGGACTCCGTCTGGGAGCTCTCGATCCAGAGCTGCACCGACCCCTTGTCGCGTCCCACCCTGCGCACGACCGCGGGCGGCACGTTGGTCATGCCGAGCATCCGACTGAGCTCGAACGCGGCGACGTTGTTGGCATAGTGATCGCGAAAGAAGTTCACCACCCTGCCACCGTGCAGGCGCTCGCGCCGCTTCTCGATACTCACGGTGTGGAAGATGGCATGCGCCCGCACTCCATCGCGCTCGAGCAGCAGCTTCCTGGGCAGGGTCACGCCGGTTTCGATGCCGCTGGTCTTCACCACCTTGGCGGTGGCCAGGAAATCGAGGACTTCGTCCACTTCGGCAAACGGCAGCGGCTTGCCGTCCGGGCCGATCCAGACGGGTTCCGCCGGTAGGGAAGCGGTCGTCTCGACCTCGTCGCTGCCGGTCGCCGCCGCCGCGGCCGGATCCTGGTGCCCGTTGGTGGATTCGACCGGCTCGTCACCGTGACCGTTGCTGCCCTCGACCGGATCCGGCGGCGCTTTCCCGACGTCCGGGGTCGGCGCAGCCCCGCCGGCCAGCGGCACGCGTTCGTCGGCGTAGATCGCCGTCACCCTGTCGCCGTCGATCTCGAGGGCGGCGGCGCGGCCTCCCAGCTCGGCGTAGGCCATGGCGGTGTCGATGAGGTACACGCGGCCGTCGAAGCGAGAGCGGATGTCGCCCGGCTGCGGCGTGTGGCCGACGGCGATGCGCTTGGCGCCGAAGGCCTCCAGAACGCCCTCCAGCTCAGGCGCCAGGTCGGTCTCGCCGGCATTCGCCAGGCCCCGGTACCAGAGCGGGCCGCTCTCCTCGGTGGGAAACCAGCCACTCATCCCAGGTAGCCGCGCGTTGAGCTCCGCGAGGTCCGCGCGCCGCTCCAGCGCCGCGGCGCCGCCGTCATGTTCGAGTCGGGCCATTTCGACGAACAGGGAGCAGTACATCTCCCAGAGGCTGGAGAAGGGCAGGATGACGGCCTCGTCGAGCAGGCGTTGGCGGTCCTGGTCGAACTGCTCTATCGCCAGCCTGCCGGCCTCGTTGATCGCCGCTACCGACCGATAACCCTGCTCGACGAGAGCCGGGCTGATGCCGCCGTGCAGAAAGACCGAGCCCTCGATCTCGACAACCAGGCCGAGGCCGCGCAGCCAGCTGCCGTACTCGCCGGCCGGCGACAGCGCTTCGATGTACTCGACATAACCCGGTGGGTGGTCCTCGAACCAGGCGCCGCGGTCGTCGATCCAGGCCCGGTTACCCTCTTTGACGCAGCCGGGATAGCGTTTCTGCCAGCCGCGCCACTTCTTGTACCCCGCCTTTTGCCGCCGCCCGGCGTCGGTGCCGGCGAAGTCGCTCCAGATCTCGCGGTAGACCCTGGCCGGTGTCGACTGCTCGTCGAAGAGGTTGGCCAGGTTGCTGATCTCGTGGTTGCCGAGCAGCCCCACAACGCGGCCGCCGCGGCTCGGCGCCTGCTCCTGGAGAGAGCGCAGCCGGTCCATCACGGCTCGCACTCGCGGACCTCGATCGGTCAGATCGCCGGTCTGCACCAGGATCGCGTCGCCGCCCACCCAATTGCCGTCCTGGTCCATCAGGGCTGCCGCCCGGAGCACGGAGTCGAACCCCTCGATCTCGCCGTGCACGTCGCCGACCGCGACGATGCGCGCCGCCCAGGCGGTGCCTTGAGGAAGCAGCCAGATGAGACCGGCGAGCAGGAGGAGTGCGCGGACCATCAGTCGATCTTCTCATCCCGCTCTCTGCGCTGCTCGAGAATGCTGCGGAAGAGAGCCTTGACGATCTCGATGTTGTGCGACAGCAGATCGAAGAAGTCCTCGGCGGTGATCTCCAGCACCAGGCTGTCCTCCTCGGCCACCGCGGCGCGCGAGCGCAGCCTGCCGCTGAGGATCTCGCTGACGCCGAAGGTCTCGCCCGGTCCGACCCGCCGTGACCTGCCGCCGTCGATGGTGCTAACCGCGCCCTCCACCACGCAGTACAGCTCGCCGGCCTCCTCGCCGGGACTGTAAACCTTCTCGCCGGTTTCCAGGCGTCGCTGATGCACGATGGCGGAGATCCGCAGGATCTGCTCGGCGGTGCAGGCGGAGAAGAAGTCGACGCTCTGCAGGAAGAGAACCGTCTCGATGCGGGGCAGCTGGCTCATCACGTTGGTCGCGTTACACCACTGGCGATCCGCTCTTCTGCCCAGCGCGCGGTTTCAGCGACAAAGGGATCGTCTGCCTCGGCCGCCAGGCGGTGCACTTCAGGATATAGCGTCGAGAGTTTCTCGGCGCAGATTCCGTGCAACGCGGCGACCATCAGGAAGCAGCAGTCCGCGTCATCCCATGCGGGACGGGAGAGGTAGTGGGCGATCACCTCGGCGAAGTCACGCTGCCGGGTGCCGAAGAGGATCTCCGCCTGTTGCAGCTTGTCGGCCATCGGCTGAGCCTCGATGGCCGCGAAGACCGCCTGCCGAAGTTTGCCGGTCAGGGTGTTGTCGAGGTACTCCAGAGCGTGGCCGCGGGTGGCCGATCCGCTGGTGGTCAGGCTGCGGTGGGCGTCCCAGATGTGCTCCGGCGCCCGCAACAGGGCGAGCAGTCCGAACAGGTTCCTCAGGTGGCCTTCCAGCCGGTCGTGGAGCAGCCGGCGGAGCAGGTCCGCAGACCGCGGTCCTCTCTCCAGGGCGAATACGTCGGCCAGAATCTGCAGGTGGCGCGCCGCCTCACCGATGGCCTGGGCCTCGACTGCGGCCGCCAGCGTCGCCGACAGCGGCTCCGTGGCGGGAGCGGCGGTGAGCGCCTCGACGATCTTCCGCCGCAGGAAGGGATCGGGCTGCTCGGCCAGGCTCTCGATCAGCGCCGCGCGGGCCGCCGCCGTGCCGATGCGGATCAGCGTCTTGGGGATGGCGCGGCGCACCCAGACATGCTCATCGGGGTCGTTGAGGAAATGCACCAGCGCCGGGATGGCGACTTCGCCGAAGGCGACCAGTGATTCGCGTACCTCGTGCTTGAGCTGCCGGTCGCGCAGCAGGGAGATCAGAGTCGGCATGTAGATCGAGCTGACCCCGTCGCGGGCGACCCGCCGGCGCACCGAAGCGATCGCCTCGCCCACCACCGCCGGCTCCGGGTCGTAGAGCAGCTGCAGCAGGTCGTTGTTGTGGGTAGGCTCGTGCAGGGCACCCAGGCAGCGCGCCGCCTCGACGCGGGTCCCGGGCTGCGTGTCGCTCAGCATGTCGCGCAGGGTGCGGCCGGCGCGGGCCGCCATGCCTTCGTCGCCGAGGTTGGCGAGACAGGCGACGGCGGCAGCGCGCATCGCCGGATCGGGCTCGTCGAGCCGTGGCAGCATCAGCGAGCCCGTGTCCACATGGCGCAGGCTGGCGAGCACCCGGATCGCCTCGGCGCGCACCTCGGGGTTCTCGTCCCGCAGACGTTTCTCGACCAGCGGCGCGGCGTCGTCGCGCTGGGTGGCGGCGAGGATCTTCAGGGTCTGATGCCGCACGCCGGCATCGTCGTGATAGAGCAGCACCGGTGGGACCAGGTGCCCCCGGCCGTGGCTGGCCAACAGCTCGAGGGCGTGCCGCACCTGGCGGCTGTCGGGGCTGCCCAGAGACTGGATCAGGATCTCCAGGGTGCGCGCGTCCGCCAGGTCGATCGGCATGCCGGTGTCGACCGTGTCGCGGCGCAGCGACTCGCGGTAGGCGTCGACATAGCGGCGATAGACGACCGGCACCACGGCCAGCCAGGCGCCGATCAGCGCCAGGCTGAGCCAGCCGATGTCGACCGGCGTCAGCCAGCCGAATACGACTGGCAACAAGAGCAGGGCCGCCAGACCCTTGGCGCCGCGCTGGACCAGCAGGTCGATCACCGCCTTGGCCTTGGCTCGCAGGGAGTCGGGCACCGGCATGAAGAGCAGCTCGCGGGTCGCCTGGTCGATGGAGTAGCGCAGGCCGTTCTCGCCCACTTTGAGGACCAGCCCGGCGCCCACGAGCAGGGCGGGGAAGAGGCCGCTGGCGAGCAGCAGCGCGACGGTGCCCGCGCCCAGGGTGACCGGCAGCACCCGCAGGGCGAAACCGACGCCGCGGCCGCGCTGGATGCGCGACGTCAGCAGGAGCTGGAAGATCACCGCCGCCAGCCCGGTGACGCTGTAGAAGTTGCCGAAGAAGGCGGTGCGCTGGTCGAGGCCGGTGGTGGCCTGCTGCACCGCCCAGTTGAACTGCAGGTCGACGATCTGGGCGACGACGATCGACAAGACGAAGGCGACCGCCATGATGCGCAGCTGTGGCGAGCGCGCCACGTCGGCGAGTGCCCGGACCGGTTGGCGCCGCTCGCCGCCGACCGACCGGATGGGCGTGCCGGCGCGGCGCGCGGCGAGCGGCGCCAGTCCGGCTGCCACCAGCAGCGCGGCGGCGCCGGCCAGCAGCGTGGCGCGGGTGTCGACCAGTCGGCTGACCAGCACGGCGACCTGACCGCCGGCGACGCCGCCCAGCAGGGCGCCGGCGCCGAGGAAGGCGAAGAGGCGCCGGGCTTGTCTCGGATCGAAGAGCTGCGCCGCCAGGAGCCAGATCTGGCTCAGGTTGAGAGCGATGACGACGGTGGCCCAGAGATAGAAGACGAACGGCACCCAGGCGGCCGAGAGGCCGTAGAGCCACCAGAAGAGCGCCAGGCTGGCGGCGGTCGAGCCGCAGGTGAGCGCGGTCAGTCGCGCCGGAGGCAGGCGGTCGGCGAGACTTCCGTAAAGGTAGACGATGGGCAGCGTCAGCAGCGCCACCGCCAGGTAGACCACCGGCAGCAGCTCGGCGCCGAAGGTGTCGACGAAGCTCGCCTGGCGAACCGATTTCGTCGCGTACTGGAAACAGACGCAGAAGAAGAAAGTGCCGAACAGGGCGAGGACCGTCGGCCCCTCACCGGGATGCAGCTCGACACCGAGGCGGCGCAGGAGGCGGCGGGCGATTCCGGCACCGGGTTCGCCGGGGGGGCTGGTTCTCATCACGAGCGGGCAGGAGCCGACTCATTATAGGCCGGTCGCCGCCGCCGCCCAGGCCGCTCCCCACCACAAAAAAAACCGCCCCGCCGGGGCGGCGGGGCGGGTTGGAGCGGGCGGATGCCGCGCGGTTCAGCTGATGCTGATCTTGCGCGCCTTGGCCAGCTCGGCCTTGGGCACGGTCACCGTCAGCAGGCCGTTCTCGAAAACGGCGGCGATGCGCTCGGCATCGACGGCGCTCGGCAGCCTGAAGGAGCGCGAGAAGGAGCCGTAGGCGCGCTCGATGCGCCGGTAGTTCTTCTCCTCGTCCTCCTCGTTGAAGCGCCGCTCACCCTTGATGGTGAGAATGCTGTCCTCGACGGTGATGTCGACCTCGTCCTTGCCGATGCCCGGCAGCTCCGCCGTGAAGACGAAGGCCTCGTCGCTCTCGCGAACGTCGACCGCCGGCAGCCAGCCGGTCTGACCGAGATCGTCGTTCGGGCGGGTCATGAAGCCAAACGGCCGGAAGAGGTCGTCGCTGAACAGCCGATCGAAGTTGCGGAAAAACGGCTCGGCGGTCAGCCCGCTGGGGGTGGTGCGTCGTACCAGGTGCTTTCTCATGATCTTGTCCTCCTGAGGTCTCGATGTTGGTCTCGGCGGGCACCCATGCCCGCCGCGGTGTTCTCTCACCGTCATTAGTAGCAAACACTCAGATCCTGGGGATTATTTCAGAAAAGCGTAGAATCTTAGTCGAAGCGACTAAGAAAAGGCCCGATCAGAAGAGCTCGCCTCCACGACCAAGTGGCCTCCCGCCCGAAGCTGCGCACCGGTCGATCTACAGAGGCCTCGTAAGTGTCTGCAAACGCGCGGCTTGTGGGCGAGGTCGACAAACGCGCCAGGGGCGGGGCCGACAACTCGCCGTCAACCGCTACGAATCACCACGCCGCCCCGCGGGGCCGGGGGCGGCTGGCGCTCGAGGAACAGGCGATACAGCGCGAGACCGGCCAGAAAGCCCCCGACGTGGGCCCACCAGGCGATGCCGCCGGCCCCGGCGGCGCCCGAGGCCAGCGCGCTGGCGCCGCTCAGCAGCTGACTGACGAACCAGAAGCCGAGATAGAAGAGCGCCGGAATCTCGAAGAACAGCGGCCAGAAGAACAGCGGCACCAGGGTCACCACCCGCGACCGGGGGTAGAGCACCAGGTAGGCCCCGAGGACGCCGGCGATGGCCCCGGAGGCGCCGATGGTCGGCACCGTCGACTCCAGGTTGGTGAGCCAGTGCACCAGCCCGGCCCCCAGGCCGCAGAGCAGGTAGAAGGCGAGGTAACGGAAGCGCCCCATGCGGTCCTCGACGTTGTCGCCGAAGATCCACAGGGTCCACATGTTGCTCAGCAGATGGAAAAACCCGCCGTGCAGGAACATGCTGGTGAGGAACGGCAGCGCCAGGCTCTGGGGGTAGCCCGCCTCGGCTGCCCATCCCGGGCTCGAGAATCGAGCCGGCACCATGCCGTAGAGGTGGAAGAAGCGGGGCAGTCCGCCTTCCGGCAAGGCCAGCTGGTAGGCGAACACCAGGCAGTTGAAGGCGATCAGGCCCCAGGTCACCACCGGTACGCGGCGGCTGGGGATCGTGTCGCGGAGAGGGAACATCCGGTGAGAAGGTCAGGCTCTAGACGGCTGCCGGCGCCCTTTCCTCGCGGCGCTCCGTGGTGGCCACCGCCAGCTCGCCGCCCTCCACGCCGACCCGGATGATCGATCCCTCGCTCAGCTCCCCGGCGATCAGCGCGCGGCCGATACGGGTCTCGAGCTCGCGCTGCAGGAACCGCTTGAGCGGCCGGGCACCGTAGACGGGATCGAAGCCACGGCGGGCGATCAGCTCCGCTGCCGCCTCTTCGATCTCCAGCCCCACTCCCTGCTCCTCGAGCCGGCGACGCAGCTCGTCGGTCTGCAGACCGACAATCTGCTGGAGCTCGGCCAGCGTGAGCGGCTTGAACAGCACGATGTCGTCCACCCGGTTGAGGAACTCCGGACGGAAGTGCGCCCGCAACTCGCCCATCACGGCGTCTTGGGCGCCGTCGCGGACCCGGCCGTCGTCGGTCACGCCCTCCAGCAGATGGTGCGAGCCGATGTTGGAGGTCATGATGATCACCGTGTTCTTGAAATCCACGGTGTGCCCCTGGGCGTCGGTCACCCGGCCGTCATCGAGGATCTGGAGCAGCACGTTGAAGACGTCCTGGTGGGCCTTCTCGATCTCGTCGAAGAGGATCACCGAGTACGGTTTGCGGCGCACCGACTCCGACAGCTGGCCGCCCTCCTCGTAGCCGACGTAGCCGGGCGGTGCGCCAAGCAGCCGCGATACCGTGTGGCGCTCGCGGTACTCGCTCATGTCGATGCGCACCATGTTCTCTTCCGAGTCGAACAGCGACTCGGCCAGGGTCTTGGCCAGCTCGGTCTTGCCGACGCCGGTCGGCCCGAGGAAGATGAACGAGCCGATCGGCCGCCGCGGGTCCTTGATTCCCGAGCGGGCGCGCAGCACGGCGTCGGCCACCAGCCGCACCGCCTCGTCCTGGCCGATCACCCGGCGATGCAGGATCTCGTCCAGGCGCAGCAGCTTCTCGCGCTCGCCCTCGACCAGGCGGGTGACCGGGATGCCGGTCCAGCGGGCGACGATCTCGGCGATCTCGGCGTCGGTGACCTCCTCGCGCAGCAGCCGGCCGGTGCCCTGGCGCGCCACCATCGCCTCCTCCTGCTCTTTGAGCTCGGCCTCGAGCCTCGGCAGCCGCCCGTGTTTGAGCTCGGCTGCCTGGTCGAGGTCGTAGTCGCGCTCGGCCAGCTCGATCTGGTGGCGCAGGCCCTCGATCTCCTGGCGCAGCCCGCGGACGCCTTCGATCGCCTCCTTTTCGGTCTCCCACTGGGCGCGCATCGCGTCGGCCTGCTCGCGCAGGTCCGCCAGCTCCTTACGCAGCGCCGTCAGCCGCTCGCGGCTCGCCTTGTCCTTCTCCTTCTTGAGCGCCGCCTCTTCGATCTCGAGCTGCATGACCCGCCGGGTGGCTTCGTCCAGCTCGGCCGGCATGGAGTCGATCTCGGTACGGATCATGGCCGAGGCCTCGTCCACCAGGTCGATCGCCTTGTCGGGCAGAAAGCGGTCGCTGATATAGCGGTTCGACAGGGTCGCCGCCGCGACCAGCGAGTTGTCCTGGATACGCACGCCATGGTGGACCTCGAAGCGCTCGCGCAGGCCGCGCAGGATCGAGATGGTGTCCTCGACGCTCGGCGGGTCGATCACCACCGGCTGGAAGCGGCGCTCGAGGGCGGCGTCCTTCTCGATGTACTTGCGGTGCTCGTCGAGGGTGGTGGCGCCGATGCAGTGGAGCTCGCCCCGGGCCAGCATCGGCTTGAGCAGGTTACCGGCGTCGGTGGAGCCCTCGGTCCTCCCGGCGCCGACGATGTTGTGCACTTCGTCGATGAACAGCAGGATGCGGCCGTCGCTCTCCTTGATCTCGTTGAGCACCGCCTTCAGCCGCTCCTCGAACTCGCCGCGGTACTTGGCACCGGCCAGCAGCGATCCCATATCCAGCGAGAAGAGCGAGCGGTCCTTGAGCCACTCCGGGACGTCGCCCGAGACGATGCGTTGCGCCAGCCCCTCGACGATCGCCGTCTTACCGACGCCGGGCTCGCCGATCAGCACCGGGTTGTTCTTGGTCTTGCGCGACAGGATGCGCACCACACGGCGGATCTCGGAGTCGCGGCCGATCACCGGATCCAGCTTGCCCGACCGTGCCATGGCGACCAGATCGGAGCCGTACTTTTCGAGCGCCTCGTATGAGCCCTCGGGGGTCGCGCTGGTGACCCGCTGGCTGCCGCGCACGTCCCGCAGGGTCGCCAGAAACGTGTCGCGCGAGACGCCGTGGGCGGCCAGCAGCCTGCCGGCGGCGGTCTGCTTGCCTTCGTCGATCAGGGCCAGCAGCAGGTGCTCGACCGAGACGTACTCGTCCTTGAGCCGTTTCGCCTCGTCGCCGGCGCGCAGCAGAAGCTGCTGCAGGCGGGGTGTGACATAGATCTTGCCGGCCTCGGCGGCGCCGCCGGAGATCCGTGGTCGCCGCTCGAGCTCGCGGTCGAGCTCCTGGCGCAGATCCGCTACCTGCAGGTTCATGCGGCCGAGTAGCCGGGGCACCAGCCCGTCCGGCGTGTCGATCAGCGCCGCCAGCAGGTGCTCGCCGTCGACCTCCTGGTGGCCCAGGCGCACGGAGCGGTCCTGGGCCGCCTGCACGGCCTGTTGCGAGTTTTGGGTCAATCGGTTGAGATCCATGACGGTCTACCTCAGTCGCTGCGCCGGGCCTCGAAGGGAGACTCCTCGGCGAGCTCGCTGAACAGCTGTTTTTCGCGGTCGGTCAACGCTTCGGGAACGACGATCTTGAGCTCGGCGTACAGATCGCCCTGCGCTCCGCCGGAGGCCGGGAAACCAAGGCCGCGCAGCCGGATCTTGCGCCCCGAGGAGGAGCCCGGTGGAATCCGCACGGTGCGCTCGCCCTCGAGCGTGTCGACGGTGACCTTGCCACCCAGGGCCGCCTCCCACGGGCTCAGCGGCAGCGTGGTCATGAGGTCCGAGCCTTCGAGCCGGTAGCGTGGATGAGGCAGCAGCTCGATCTTCAGATAGAGCGAGCCGCGTTTGCCTCCTGGCGGCGCCGGGCCGCCCTGATCGGCCAGCCGAATACGCTGCCCCGGGCGCACGCCGGCCGGGATCTTGACTCTGAGCTTGCGTGTCTGGCCGGTCTCCGGGTCGGTCATCTGGATCTCGCGGCTGCCGCCGCGCGCCGCCTCCTCCAGCGTCAGTCGGATCTGGGCTTCGCGGTCCTGGCCCCGCGACGGTGCTCGTGCCGTCTGGGCTTCGGGCCAGCCGCTCGTCGACCAGGTGGCCTGCTGTTGGCCGCCGCCGCCCGCGGCGCCGAACAGCATGTCGAAAAAAGAGCTGAAGCCCGAGGGCGCGCCGCTGAACTCGACCCGCGCGCCGCCGGGGCCGCCCATGCCGAAACCGAAGATGTCTTCGAAGCCCGGCGGCGGGCCGCCGCTCGTCTGCGCCTGCTGCCAGGCGGAGCCGAAGCGATCGTAGTGGGAGCGCTTCTTGGTGTCCTTGAGCACCTCGTAGGCCTCGTTGATCTCCTTGAACCTGGCCTCCGCCCCGTCACTCTTGTTGACATCGGGGTGGAGCTTTCGCGCCAGCTTGCGATAGGCCTTCTGGATCTCGTCCTGGCTTGCCTTCTTGGCGACACCGAGGGCCTTGTAGTAGTCCTTGTAGTCCATCTGGATGCTCGTTTCGCCTGGGCCGTCCCATCCTCGAGATGCGGCGAGAATGCCGCACCCTCAGGATCTTAGTCGATGACCCTCACATCTGAAAACCCGACGGCACGCCGATTTCATTCCTGAAAAGCCCAAGAGGCGGCAGACGGGCGATCAGGGCGCTTCGAAGCCGAATGCCGCGAAGTTCCTGGCGGTCCACTCCTGCCACTTTCGCGGCAGCTCCTCCAGGGGGAAGATCGCTTCCACCGGGCAGGCGTCGACGCACAGCCCGCAATCGATGCACTCCTCGGGGTGGATGAAGAGCGTCTCCCAGCTCTCCTTGTCATAGATGCAGTCCACCGGACAGATCTCGACGCAGGCCTTGTCCTTTACTCCGACGCAGGGCTCGGCGATGATGTGGGTCATGCGGCGCTCTTCCCGGGGCTCGGACGCGAGCCGCCGGCGGATTATAGCGGCGCCGGCGCTCCCGATTCCCTGCTTGTAGACATTCAGCCCACCTTTCTCGCCGAGGCCCTACTGCGCAGCCAAGTGCACCCGAATCTGCGCCACTTGACTCGCTTGGGCATCCTCGACGTACCTCGAGTACGCCTGCGGTGCCCGCGGTCGTCAAGCAGCGCATCTCCAGGCGCCCAAGGCCGCTCGCTACGGGCCTCGGTGAGAAAGGCGTGCTGACTCAGCTAGCAGGCCGGCGGCTGCTGGTCGTCACCGGCAAAGGCGGCGTCGGCAAGAGCGCCGTCGCGGCCACGCTGGGCACTCTTCTGGCCCGCGCCGGGCGGCGGGCCCTCGTGCTCGAGGTGGATCCACGCGAGAACGTGCACCAGATGCTCGACGTGCCGCCGTCGGGCGGCGACATCGTCGAGGCCGCCGAGCGCCTCTTTCTGCAGAACCTGCAGCCACGTCAGGTGGTCGACCAGCTGGTGCGGGATCGGGTGCGGATCGAGCTCATCGCGCGCCGCATCCTCGCCAGCCCGCTCTACCACAACTTTGTCGAGGGGGCTCCCGTGTTGGAAGAGGCGGCGATCCTCGGCCATTGCCTGCTGCTCGCCGAGGGTCGCAGCCGCGGAGCGCCGCCGCTGGACGTCGTGGTGCTCGACGCCCCCGCCACCGGCCACGGAGTGTCTTTGCTGTCGGCGCCGTCACTGGTCTCGGCGGCGATCGCCGCCGGCCCGCTAGCGGAGCTCACCGGCGAGGTTGCAGAGCTGATCGGCGACACCGAGCGGTCGGCGGTGGTGGTGGTGACCCAGGCCGAGGAGATGCCGGTGACCGAGGCCCTCGAGCTGCGGACCGAGTTGGCGGCACGTCTGGATCGCTCGCCCGAGCTGCTGGTGGTCAACCAGCTGCTGCCCGGCGGACCGCCCCGGCCGCGGGCCGGCGAGAGCGCCGCGGCGAAGCTCTGGCGCCGGCGGCGGAGGCTGCAGGACCACGAGGTCGGCCGTCTTGCCGCGGCCTGGCCCGGGCGGCGGTGGGAGCTGCCCTTGCTGCCCTTCGACCGCGGCCCGGAGTTGATCGAGGCCCTGGCGGCGGCCGCGGCGGGGCAGGACGCATGACTACCGGCTTCGAGTGGCCGCGCCTCCTGGTCGTGGTAGGCGCCGGCGGGGTAGGCAAGACCACCCTGGCGGCGGCCCTCGGCCTGCTGTCGGCGCGCGGCGGGACCGATACCCTGGTCATGACCTTCGATCCATCGCATCGCCTCAAGGATGCGCTTGGAGTCGGCGCAGAGGCGGGGGTCGAGACCAGGGTCGAGCTCGGCGATGCCGTGACCGGGCGGCTCGATGCCAGCCTGCTGGACGCCCGGCGCACGTTTGATGGTCTGGTGGATCGCTACGCTCCGGATCCGGCTGCCCGCGACCGCATCCTGGGCAACCGCTTCTACCGTCATCTGGCGGGCAGCCTGGCGGGAATCCTCGAGTACATGGCGGTCGAGCGGCTGCTCGAGGTGTGGCGGGCCGGCGAACACGAGCGCATCATCCTGGACACGCCACCGACCCGGCAGGCGCTCGACTTTCTCGGCGCGCCGCGGCGCATGGTCAGCTTTCTCGAGAGCGGCGCCATCAAGGTGAGCACGCGTCGCTGGTTCGTCGACGATGGCCGCCTGCGCGGGGCTCGGGCGCTCGGTCCGCTGGGGCGCCGGTTCGAGAGTTTTCTCGACGACGTGGTCGGCCTCGAGCTGCTGCGCGACATGGGGGAGTTCTTCCAGGCGTTCGGACCGCTCTACGAAGGCTTCAGGCAGCGGGCCCGGCAGGTCGAACAGCTGCTGGTGTCTCGAGACACGGTCTTCTTTCTGGTCTCGGGCGCCGGCGAGGAGAATGTGCCCGACACCCTCTTCTTTGCCCGCAAGCTGGAGGAGACCGGACACCACCTCGGTCCCGTCCTGGTCAACCGGCTGCACCCCCGGGCTGGCCTGGCGGCCGACCGCGAGGCGGCCGTGCGCGGCGACGGCGCCGCTCTGCTGGCCTGGCTGGCCGAGCGCGATGCTCGCGGTCTCGAGCACCTGCGCACGCTGCTCGGCCCCGAACGGCCGCTCTACGACCTGCCGCTTCTGCCCGAGGCGCCCAGTGAGATCCAGTCCCTGGCGCGCCTTGCCGAGCTGCTGGCCGAGCGTCTGCGAGGAGTCTAGACGGGCCAGGCCTTGCCGCACTGCGGCACTCTTGACAATTTTGCCGCATCGCGGTATAAATTCTCCGTGACGACGCCGCAGGGCGGCAAGGCTCCAGGAGGTTGACGATGGTCCGACTGATCAAAAGGTACGAAAGCCGCAAGCTCTACGACACGGAGGAGAGCCGCTACGTCTCCCTCGACCAGATCGCCAATTGGGTGCGGAGCGGCCAGGAAGTGCGCGTGGTGGACAACGCCTCGGCCGAGGACGTCACCGCTCAGACCCTGACCCAGGTGATCCTCGAAGAGGGCCGCGACGGTCGAACCAAGATCTCGGCGGAGTTGATGCATGAGCTCGTGCGGTTCGGAGAGAAGGCCTGGAGCTCGAGCGTCGAGCACGTTCAGAGCGGTGTCGACCGCGTCGTGCAGGCCTCGATCGACCGGCTGGCGCCGGTACGGCAGGCGCGCGCCGAGATGACGCGGCTGCGCAGCCGCCTCGAGGAGCTCGAGGAGTCGCTTAGCGATCTCGAAGCCGGTCGGCAGCCGACAAAGAAGGCAAGGACGGCCAAGACGGCAAAGAAGAAGACCCGGGCCTGAGGGGCCCGCGCCGCGCTGCGGCAGCCGGCAACGCCGACGGCCGCCCGCGGCGCAAAGATCGAATCAGTACCAACCTACACAAAGCCATAGACACAGGAGGTCACCATGGCCAAGA
>CALZJC010000009.1 GCA_945787525.1 Thermoanaerobaculia bacterium
GTCGTCATTCACCAGGGCAAGGACCGCCACGATCTCTACACCAACCTCCAGATCGTGAACGCCCTCGAGGCGGGCAAGAAGAGCCTCCGGGAGCTCCACCGCTCCCACAACAAAGAAGCGTCCTTTGCCGACCCGGCCGCGCTCGGCGCCGGGGACCACACCATTCGCCTGGGCCGGAAGGAGTACGACGTCAAGGTCGAGACTGTCGAGGCCAGGCTCGCCGACGAGAAGTCGATGTTCGGCGTTGTCGGCACCCCCCGCGGCAAGACCGTCACGGTCATCACGCGACACGAAACCAAGGGAGCCTGGCTGGAGAATCTCCCCGTCCGCTGCCGGTGCCGCAACCAGCAGGCCAAGCACGGCCTACCCCGCGGCAGGACCGCCAAGACCGGAGATCCCTGCCACACCTGCGGCGAGCCCTACGACTGCGCCTGACCAGAAGGCCATGTTCTCGGCCCTCAACCAGCTGATCGCGAGCTTCAAGGGACTTCTGGGTCGGGAGTTTCTCCTGGCGGGCTTCCTGCCGGTCACGATCGCCTCGATTCTGAGCGCCGGCATGGCGTACTGGTGCTGGCCCGACAAGCGCGAGCCGCTTGCCCGGCTCTTCGCCCTCGACGCCGCCAGCACGGCCGTCAACTGGATCTCGGTTCTCTTCGTCCTGTTGCTTGCCGCCTTTCTCCTTTGGGGTCTCAACTCCTGGTTCCAGCGCACTCTGGAAGGGCACGGCGGCATCTGGTCGTTGGACCGTTTTCGGCGCAAGATGGAGTCGGTCCAGCAGAACGAGTGGATGGCCTTTGAGGCCAGCCTGCGCGAGTTCGAGCAGGACATCATCGAGCTTCGCCAGGTCGATCGGGGCTCGATCTGGATAGATGAGCTGCGCAAAGCCCGCAATGAGAGTCCCTCGCAAGGGCGCCAGAGCGGCTACAGGCTTCCGAAGACCGCCCAGGCGGCGTTCGAGAAGATCAACGCCGCTCGAGACAGCCGCGAGATCGTGCGCTGGGAGGATCTCGAGGGCCTCAAGACGGCCCTCGTCGAGGAGCTCGAGAAACACGGCCCCGACGACATCCCCGCCGTACTCGATACCGCACAGACAGAGTTCAACGAGCTCACGACCTACGCTCTCGAGAAGCTCGAAAGCGAGCTCGGCCGCCTGTGGAGCGACAAGCGCCGGCGCTTCCCCGGTGACGCCGCGGCTCTCGGACCGACCCGCTTTGCCAACGTCGCCGCGGTTCACCGCGAGTATGCACGAGAGCGCTATGGGCTCGACGTCGAGTGGGTCTGGCCGCGGATCCTGAAGAACGTCCGCGCCGACAAGGACGTCGTAGAGATCCTGCAGGCAGCCCGCACTCGACTCGAGATCGCCGTCGCCATGACCTTCGTGCTGACGGTTTTCGTCCTCTTCTGGTCCATCGCGACCTTCGCCACTGCCGGGGCGCTCATCCCCTTTGTCGTCGTAGCCCTGGCCGGACCGCTCGCCGTGCGCATGCTCTACTCGGTGGCTTTGGAGAGCTATCAGGCGTTCAGCGAGATGGTCCGAGCCTCGATCGACCTTTACCGCTTCGACCTCCTCAAGGCCCTTCACATCAGGCTCCCCGCCGACGCCGGGGCCGAGCGAACCATCTGGCAGGCGCTCTCCAGGGGCGAGAGTCTCGCCGAAGAGTACGAGCACCCCAAAGATGCCTGACTCGACCGGTAAACCGACCACCAGATGGTGGGTACTGTGGGTGATCCTGGTTGCCATCCTGGCCGTCGTCAGGCACCGGCTCGACCAGGTGCCGCCCAGAGAGGAAGCAGCCGCGGGGGGGGCGGAGGCGCCAGCGGAAACGACGAGCGGCCTGGCGGCGAGCGGGCCGGGCCTCGCCGTCGTGCTGTATCCGCTCCTCGGCCGAGAGGGCTCACTCGCGGACCGGATCGACGAGGGCGCGACAGTCAAGCTCTGCGCTGCCCTCTCAGCAGAGGCGGACCTGCCAACGCCAGGGGCGAGCGACAAGGCGGTCCCCGATGCCTGGGCCTGCGCCGCCTCGGCGCTTCTGGTCGTGGCCAAGGGCGAAGGAGACGGAGACCAGCGCCCTCCCTGGCTCGGGCTCGAGATGGACGAGGCCGAGGCGGAGGCCCTGACGCCGTATCTCGCCGCCGAAAAGCGCCTGCTTCTGGTGTTCACGGCGGAAGTGCCGGTCGTAGGTGAGCTCGGCGGAGTCGCGCCGGCGATGTCCGCCTCAGAGAAAGTCGATCCACCGCTCACCGACGACGACTGAGGGCAGCCCCAGCCACTCGGCTCCGTCGATGATCTCGATGGCCCGCTCGTCGCCGGCTCATTCCAGACGCCGGCGATTGCTCGCCGCCCCACCGGCGCGCTACGGTAGCGCCGGCCCCCGGCCGCCCCGCTCATGACCGCCTACCTCCTACGCCGCCTGGCCTTCGTCCTGCTGATCGGCCTGCTGGTCGCGACGCTGGTCTTCTCGCTGGTTCATCTGATCCCGGGCGACCCGGTGGAGATCATGCTGGGCGACAGCGCCCAGCGATCCGACGTCGAGGCGCTGCGGCGAGACCTCGGCCTGGATCAGTCGCTTGGCCGGCAGTACGTGGCCTTCATGGCCGGGCTGGCGCGCGGCGACCTGGGGCGCTCGATCCACTTTCGCCAGCCGGTGACCCGGCTGCTCCTCGACCACTATCCGGCGACCCTCGAGCTGGCCCTGGCCAGCATGGTGGTGGCATTGCTGGTGGCGGTGCCGCTGGGCATCCTGGCCGCCTTGCGGCGCAACGGCGCGGTGGATCACGGCTCGCGGTTTCTGGCGCTGCTCGGCGTCTCGATGCCCAACTTCTGGCTCGGGCCGATGCTGATCCTGCTGTTCGCCATCCAGTTCGACATGTTTCCGGTGTCCGGCCGGTCTGGGCCCCTGAGCCTGGTGCTGCCGGCCGTCACCCTGGGCACCGCGCTGGCCGGGCTGCTGACCCGGATGATCCGCTCGGCGCTGGGCGAGGAGCTGCACCGGGGGTATCTGCAGACGGCGCGCGCCAAGGGCCTGGGCCGGCTGTGGGCGGTGGTGCGGCACGCCTTCCGCAACGCCTCGATCCCGGTGGTGACGGTCGTGGGGCTGCAGTTCGGCACCCTGCTCACCGGCGCCATCATCACCGAGACGATCTTCGCCTGGCCGGGCCTGGGCCGGCTGATCATCCAGGCGATCCACCTGCGCGACTACCCGCTGGTCCAGGGCGGCGTCCTGGCGATCGCCCTGAGCTACGTGATGATCAACCTGCTGACCGATCTGACCTACGCGGCGCTGGACCCGCGCATCCGGCTGGAGAAGAGCGCGTGAGGGTGCGGCCGGCTCATTCCGCCCGAGGCGACCGTCCGGACTTCTGCGACGGGTCGCTACAGATGCCGCGACAGGATCGAGGCCAGCTGCTCGAGGCCGTCGCGGTCGGCTTCGTCGAACGCCCCCGGCTGGTGCGAGTCGACGTCGAGAACCGCCGTCAGTCGTCCGCCGGCGTCGTGTATCGGGACGACGATCTCGGAGCGCGCCCGCGCGTCGCAGGCGATGTGGCCCGGAAAGTCGTGCACATCGTCGACCACCTGGGTGGTGTCCTGCGCCGCCGCCGCGCCGCAGACCCCCTGGCTGAACGGAATCTCCAGACAGCCCGGTGGTCCCTGGTAGGGGCCGATGCGGAGCAACTCGGGCGCGACGACCCGGTAGAAGCCGGTCCAGCTGGCGTAGGGCAGCGCCTCGTGCAGGACAGCGCAGCAGCTGGCCATCGTCGCCACCGGGTCGGTCCGCCCGTCGAGCAGGGCATCGACCTGACTCTGCACCTGGCGATACAGCTCACGCTTGGCCTTGGCGTCCACGGTCGGAAGATTCTATGGCAACAGAGCCGGGGTTCTCATCTGCCCGTCGCGGCGAGCCGGCTGGCAGGGGGCCGGAGATGAGCCGCGGTGCCGGGCGCCACCTGGTGCTCATCACCGGCGGCCTGCTGGTGGTGGTGGTCTTCGCCGCCGCCCTGCTGGCGCCGCTCCTGGCGCCGCGGGAGCACTCCAGCCAGACTCTCGAGCGGCGTCTGGAATCGCCCTCCGCGGAGCACCCGCTGGGACTCGACGAGCTGGGACGGGACATCCTCTCGCGCCTGCTCTGGGGGGCGCGGGTCTCCCTCGGTGTCGGTCTGGCCGTGGTGGTGCTGGCCGGCGGGCTGGGCACCCTGATCGGCGCCGTGGCCGGTTTTGTCGGCGGCAGGATCGACGGCGTTCTGATGCGGCTGTGTGACGTCGTGCTGGCGTTCCCCGGGATCCTTCTCGCCATCGCCCTGGTCGCGGTGCTCGGGCCGGCGCTGCGCCACGTGGTCGTGGCGCTGGTGCTCATAGGCTGGGTCAGCTACGCCCGGTTGGTGCGCGGCCAGGTGCTGCAGCTCAGGGAGCTCGAGTTCGTGGTGGCGGCGCGCGCCGGCGGCTACCCGCCGCTGCGTATTCTCTGGCGCCACCTGCTGCCCAACGTGCTGCCGGTGCTGACCGTGCAGGCCAGCCTGGGCATGGCCGGCGCGGTTCTGGCCGAGGCCAGCCTCTCCTTCCTCGGCCTGGGCATCCAGCCGCCGACGCCGTCCTGGGGGGCGATGATCGACGCCGGCCGGAGCCACCTTCTCGACGCGCCCCACCTGGCCCTCTTCCCGGGCCTGGCCATCCTGCTCACGGTGATGGGGCTCAACTTCCTGGGCGACGGGCTGGTGGACTACCTGGACCCGCGGCAGCGTCGGCTGTACGAGCGGTCGGGCTGAGCGGGTCGTCTCCGCCGGCCCCGGCCGGCTCCGCGATCGCCTCCCACCCCTGCTGTGTCAGCCAGGTATCGGCCTCCAGGTCGTGGTCGTCGAGGACCGCGAAATGCACGATGTCGCCCTGGCGGAACTCGCTCCGGTCGTCGATGGCGGAGTGGGCGCCGTCGTCGGCCTCGCGGGTCAGCGGCAGGACGTAGTTCTTGGGGTGGTTGCGGCTCTGGGCCGGTTCGGTGATGTCGAAGGCGGCCTTCGAGGTCCGCCGCCGGCGGACGACGACAACCGCTCCCCGCGCCAGCCGCTCCGACCAGCGCGGCAGGTTGCGCGGCCGCCCGAACAGGACCCGGGCGCCGATCCCGTGCACGATCTCACGGCTCGCGGCGCCTCCCTGGCTGGTCAGGGCGACCTGCACGACCGGCACTTTGTACTCCTCGCGAGCCTGCCGCGCGAACAGCAGATTGAGCTCCTCGTTGGGGGTCAGCGCGATGGCGCCGGCCCGCCCGTCGAGATCGGCGCGCAGCAGGACGCCCTCGGCCAGGGCGTTGCCGAAGAAGACCCGGAACCCAGCTTCCTCGGCCAGGCGACTGGCCTGCGGGTTGGAGTCGAGGAACACGACCTGCTTGTCGGCACTGCGCAGGAGCCGCCCCAGGGCCAGTCCCAGGGGGCTGGCGCCCAGCACCACCAGACCCCGATTCGAGGGCCGGCGTACGCCCAGAAGCCGCGCCACCCAGCCGCCGGTCAGCCCCTGCACCAGCACGGTGACGGCGATGACCAGAAAGACCAGGGCCCGGAGCTGGCTGCCGCCGGCGATCCCGGCGTGATCCAGCTCGTTGGCGAACAGCGAGGAGACCGCCGCCGCGACGATGCCGCGCGGGGCCAGCCAGGCCAGGAACGCCTTGTCACGCAGCGGCAGGCCCGAGCCCCAGGTGCCGGCAAGGATGTTGAGCGGTCGCACGAGAAGCATCAGCACCGCCACGGTGGCGGCGCCGCGCCAGCCCAGCGCCCGCACCTCCTCCATCCGCACGTCGGCGGCCAGCAGCACGAACAGCATGCCGATGAGCAGCATGGTCAACTGTTCCTTGAACTCCTTCAGGTCACTCAGGGCTCGGGTCTTGACGTTGCCGACGGCCAGCCCGGCGGCGGTCACGGTGACGATGCCGCTCTCCTCGAGCAGGCCGTTCGAGAGCTGGTAGATGGCCAGGGCGATGGACAGCGTGAATACGTTCTCGAGGCCTTCGGGAACCCAGTGCTCGGAGCGCAGCAGCAGGGCGAGCAGCAGACCGGTAACGAGGCCCAGGACGGCGCCGAAGCCGAGTCGGGACAGCAGGTGCCAGCTCCCCAGGGCGAGACTCTCGCCGCTCGGGCTGAGGGCCACCTCCAGAGCGACGATGGCGACGATGGCGCCGATGGCGTCCACCAGCACGCCCTCGGCCTCGAGCACGGTGGCCAGGTTGGAGTTGACCCGGATCCGGCGCAACAGCGGGTTGATCACCGTCGGCCCGGTGACGATCACCAGCGTGCCGAAGAGCGCCGACAGGGTCCAGCTCCAGTCCAGCAGAATGCGCGCCGCCAGGGCGCCGCCGACGGCGGTGACGATGGCGCCCCAGGTCGCCAGACGGCGGATGCTCAGCGCCTCGCGCCGCAGCCGCCGCAGGTTGAGGTTCATGCCGCCCTCGAAGAGGATCACCGCCACGGCGAAGCCGACCAGCATCGGCAGACCGTCGCCGAGGCTATCGGGGCGCACGATTCCCAGCAGGTCGGGGCCCAGCAGCACGCCGGCCGCCAGCAGCAGAACGATGCCCGGGATGCGCAGATGGCGGGCCAGGGCCTGCGCCAGCATGCCGACGGCGAGGGCCAGGCCGACGTTGAAGGCGGGGTCGTTGACGAAGTCGGGCAGGGTCATCCCGTGGCGGACGGCGCGCTGGTCGCGGCCTGGGGGGTGGGCGTCGGGGAGTATACCGAGAGCGCTCGACGACGTTGCGCCCGCGACGATCGGTGATCAGGTCAGGCCAGGAGGATTTACAGCGGCAGCCGGGAAGTGGAGAATGCGCCATGCCCTGCCAGAGGAATCTCCCGACCGTCGCGATCTTCGCCCTCGCCATCACCGGATGCGCCACCCTGGAGCCGTTCACGGCTCCCGACGTGACGCTGGTAGACGTGCGCTTCGAGGATCTGACCGTATTTGAAACCAGCGGCACCTTCACGGTCCGGCTGAGCAACGAGAACCCGGACCCGGTGGTTGTCGACGGCGCCGTCTACAAGCTCTTGCTCGGCGGCGTCAAGGTCGGCAAGGCGCTGAGCGACGCGCGGGTCGAGCTGCCGCGGCTGGGCTCGACGATCTACGAGGTGGATGTCTACATCAACAATGTCGCCCTGGTGGCCCGGCTGATGACGCTCGGCCAGGAGAGGGGGCTGGACTACACGATCCGGGGCAAGCTCTACGTCGAGCGCCCCTATGGCACGCGCCGCCTGCGCTTCTCCCGCGACGGCCGGATCGATTTCAACGCCGCTGGGGCCACGCCTCTGGCGGCCGACGAGGCAGGGTCTCAGTCGTCTTCGGAGCCGCCGCCGCCCTCCGGATAGAGAACGGCCCGCACCGATCGCTCGGTGTGCAGATACCGTTCGGCGGCGCTCCGCAGGCTGTCTCCGGTGACCGACTCGACCAGGCTCTCGTGGTCGAGGATGAGCTCGGGGTCGAGGTCCATCCGGTAGGCGCCAGCGAGAGCGGCGACCCAGAAGTCGTTGCGCTCGAGGCTCTCTTCGCGCTGGCGGCGCTGTTGCTCGCGCACCTTGGTCACCGTCTCTTCGGCGAATCCGGACGCTCGCACTTCGGCCAGCTCGGCGATCACCCGGTCGAGCAGGGCCGCGGCCCGATCCGGTGCGCAGCCGAAGCCGATCGAGAGAGTGAACTCCTGTCGCGGGCGTCGGGCGAGCGAGCCTCCCACGCCGACGCCGTAGGTGGCGCCGAGATCCTCACGCAGGATCTCCCGCAGCCTGATGTCCAGGGCTTCGGTGAGCGAGCCGAACAGGTGGCGTTCCTCGCGGCTCCAGGTCGCCGGGCCGTGCAGGACCAGGCTGATCTGGCTCTTGGGCTCGAGCCCCGCCGCGACCTCGATCTCGACGATGCCCTCGGGACGCTCGACCCCGACGTCGCGCCAGCTCTCTTCGACGGCGCTGGCCGGCAGGCCGCCGAGATAGGTCTCGACCAGCGGTCGCAGGGCCTCGGGCTCGAAGCTGCCGACGATGACGAAGGTGAAGCCGGCGGCGTCGGCGAAGCGTTGATGGTGAAAAGCCAGGGCGCGCTCGAGGTCGATCTGCTCCAGCATCTCCTCGGTCGGCGGCCGGTATCTCGGGTGGCCGCCCGTCAGGACCTCACTCAAGCGGTCGCCAAAGACCGCCTCGGGCCGTGCCAGGCGGTTGCGCAGGAGCTCCGCGGTGCGGGCCTTCCAGCCGGCGAACGCCTCGGCGTCGGCGCGTGGCGCGGTGAAGCCCAGGTAGACGAGCTGCAGGATGGTCTCGAGATCGTCCGGCGAGCCGCCGGCGGAGAGGCCCTCTTCGAGCTCGCCGATGAACGTCCGGGCAGCGGCCACCTTGCCGGCGAGCGCCTTCTGCAGCTCGCTGCGGTCGAACTCGCCCAGGCCGCCCTGCCGCAGCACCGAATCGGCGAAGACGGCGCTGACGAAGTCCTCGTCGGCGGCCAGCGAGTGCCCGCCGGGGCTGAAGGCGACCAGCGCCACCTGATCGTTGCGGAAGCCGGTCGGTTTGAGGACCACCCGGACGCCGTTGGCCAGGCGCCACTCGGTGACTCCCAGATCCGGCAGCTCGGTGGCCGCTACCACCGCGCCGGGCTTCGGGAGGACGTCCACCAGCGGGCGATCGCGGACCCGGTCGACCCAGGGCTCGGGCTCCAGCCGGTCGGCCGCCGCCAGGGTCGCCAGAAGATCCTCTTCGCTGGGCAGGCCAGCGGCCTCGGAGTCCGGCGCAGTGACCAGCACCACCCGGTTCTCCTCCGAGATCCACTCCCCCGCGAGCCGGTTGAGCTCGGCCAGCTCCAGGGTGGGCAGGTAGCGTTTCACCAGGTCGAGCTCCACCGCGATGCCTGGCGCCGGCTCGCCGATCAGGTAGTGGCGCGCGTACTCCGCGGCGAACGCCGCCGAAGGTGTCTTGTCGCGCTCGGCAAAGCCGCGCTCGTAGGCGCGCAACAGCTCCCGGCCGGCACGATCCAGCTCGCCCTCGGTGAAGCCGTGCAGATCGACGCGCTCGATCTCGGTCAGCAGCGCCGCCAGCCCGCCGAGGAGCTCGCCCGCGCGCACTCCGGCCGACTGCACGTAGACGTCGCTGGCGCGCAGGAATCCGCCGGTCGAGGACGAGGCCCACAGGAATGGCGGCTGCGGCCGCCGGCGCAGCTCGTCCAGCCGGCGGTTGAGCATCGAGTGGTAGAGCCCCTCGGCGAGCTGGCGCCGATAGTCGGCCACCGTGCCCTCGGGCCGCGCCCCGAGCTTGGTGTAGATGCCGACCGAGGTCAGGGTTGCCTCGGGGTCGGTGGTGATGCCGACGAGGGTCTCGGCGTGGCCCGGCACGGGCACCACCGTCCGTGGCCGCGGCTCGGCCGGCCCTTCCAGGGCGGCGAAGCTGCTCTCGATCCACTGGACCAGCGCCGCCGGGTCGTAGTCGCCCACCGCGACCACCGCCATCAGCTCGGGCCGGTACCAGTCGCGGTAGAAGCGTCGCAGCACCTCGACCGGCGCCGACTCCAGGACCTCGGGCGTGCCGATCGGTAGGCGGTCGGCGTAGCGTGAGCCACGAAACAGCAGCGGCAGCTGGCGATCGCGGATACGCGCGCCGGCGCCGCGGCCGAGCCGCCACTCCTCGATCACCACGTCGCGCTCCCGGTCCACCGCCTCGGGCTCGAACAGGATGCCGCCGGCCCAGTCCGCGAGTACCTCGAAGCCGCGCTCGAGCAGCTCGGGCTCGGCGGGCACCCGCAGGCTGTAGACCGTCTCGTCGAAACCGGTGCTGGCGTTGAGGTCGGCCCCGAACTGCATGCCGATGCCCTCGAGGTAGTCCACCAGCTCGCCCTCGGCGAAGCGCCGCGTGCCGTTGAACGCCATGTGCTCTACGAAGTGGGCCAGACCGCGCTGATCGTCGTCCTCGAGAACGGAGCCGGCGTTGATCACCAGCCGTAGCTCGACACGGTCCGGCGGCTCGCCGTTGGCGCGCACGAAGTAGGCGAGGCCGTTGCCGAGCCGGCCGGCGAGGATGGCTGGATCGATGGGGATCGTGTCGTCGAGCGCGAGCTCCGGCGCCGCCATCGGGCCCTGGACCGGGCCTTCGGGCACCGGCGCCGGGGCCGGCGCCATGACCATCGTGCGGGCGCAGCCGAGGGCCAACGCAGCGAGCAGGAACAGGGCGGAGGGTGGTCGTCTCATCGGCTTGTCTCCAACCGCCTTCGCGGGGCCGGCAATATACCCTCTTGGTCGGCAAAACACCGGCCGCCGGAAGGCGTACAATCAACTGGGCCTCGCCGGAGGCTCCGCAATCTCAAAAAAGACACAGTCAGAGAGAGCTCGATATGAGTCGCAGCAACTTTGCCCGATCGGGGCTGAGCCGAGGGCTGGCCCGGCTTGTGGCGGCGGTGGCGCTGGTCGGCGCCGCCCACGCCCAGCCTCCCGAGATGCCGCCGTCTCCGGTGCGGTTCACCGAAGCCCGCAGCCACGACGTGCGCCGCACGATCTCGCTGACCGGCTCGGTGGAGTCGCGGCGTGCCAGTGTGGTGGCGACCGAGGTGGCCGGCGTGGTGTCGAAGTTGTACGCCCGCGAGGGTGACCAGGTCGAGCGCGGCGCGGCGCTGGCCGGTCTGCGCTCCGAGGAGATCCGTCTGCGTCTGGAGGCGGCGCGCGGCCAGCTGCAGGAGGCCGAGGCCCGGCAGCGGCTTGCCATCTCGCAGCTCGAGCGCGCGCGTGGGCTGTTTGCCGAGCAGATCATCAGCCAGGGCGAGCTCGACGACGCGACCTCGGAGTCGGAGGCGTGGTCGGGCCGCGTCGTCCAGCTGCGCTCCGACGTGGCGCGGCTCGAGATCGATCTGCGGCGGGCCACCGTGCGGGCGCCGTTCACGGGGGTCGTGGTGCGCGAGCACGCCGCCGAGGGCGAGTGGCTGGGGATCGGCGACCCGGTGGCCGAGATCGTGGATCTGGGCGATCTCGAGGTGACGGTCGAGGCGCCGGAGAGCTACTACTCCGGGCTGGCCGCCGGCGGCACGGCGCGGGTCGTCTTCGCTTCGCTCGGTGGACATGAGGTCGAGGGCACGATCCGCGCGGTGGTGCCGCAAGCCAACGCCCAGGCGCGCACGTTCCCGGTGAAGATCGGTCTGGAGAACGCCGAGCGCCGCATCGGTGCCGGCATGCTGGCGCAGGTTCATCTGCCGGTGGGCGAGCCGCGGCCGGCGGTGGTGGTGCCCAAGGACGCGGTGGCGGCGCAGGGTCGTGATTCGGTGGTCTACGTGATCGGCGAGGGTGACGTCGTCATGCCGGTGGTGGTGCGTCCGGGGGTGGCGGTCGGTGTCTGGATCGCGGTCGAGGGCGGCGTGACGGCGGGCGATCGGGTCGTCACCCGCGGCAACGAGCGGCTCTTCCCGGGCCAGGCCGTGGTGCCCGAGGCGATGGAGTACGAGCAGCCATGAAGATCGTCGACAGCGCCATCCGCAACCCGGTGACCACCGCGGTGGGCGCCATCCTGCTGGTCATGTTCGGCGCCCTGGCGCTGGCGCGCATCCCGGTGCAGCTGACGCCGACGGTGGAGGAGCCGCAGGTCTCGGTGATGACGATGTGGCCCGGCGCCAGCCCGCTCGAGGTCGAGCGCGAGATCGTCGACGAGCAGGAGGAGCAGCTCAAGAGCCTCGAGGGGCTGGTGGAGATGACCAGTTCGAGCTCCGACAGCATCGGCCAGATCTCACTCAAGTTCGTCACCTCCACCGACCTGGACACCGCGCTGCTCAAGGTGTCGAACCGGCTGGAGCAGGTGCCGCGCTACCCCGACGACGCCGAGAAGCCGATCATCTCGAGCGTCGACCCCGGTGCCAACGCCATGGCCTGGTTCATCCTGATCAACGATCCCGAGGCGGAGACAGAGGAGCCGCTCGACGTCACGACGCTGCTCACCTTCACCGAGGACTTCATCAAGCCCGAGTTCGAGCGCGTCGAGGGTGTCGGCCAGATGATGGTCTTCGCCGGGCGCGAGCAGGAGATGCAGGTGGTCGTCGACCCGGCCAAGCTGGCCGCGCGGCGCATCACCATCACCGAGTTCGTGGCCGCCATCGACCGCGAGAACCGCAACATCTCGGGCGGCGATTTCGACGAGGGAAAGCGCCGCTATCTGGTCCGCACCGTCGGCGAGTACGGTTCGCCGGAGGAGATCGAGAGCGTGGTGGTTGCGGTGCGTGACGGTGTGCCGGTCTACGTACGCGACGTCGCCGAGGCGCGGCTGGGCTACGCCAAACCGTTCGCCGAGGGATTCTCATTCGATTCCAAGATGATCGCCCTGGCGGCGATTCGCGAGACCGGCGCCAATGTGCTGGAGACGATGACGGGCCTCAAAGAGACCCTGGCGCGGGTCAACCGTGAAATGCTGGCGCCCCGCGGCCTGGTGCTGGAACAGGACTGGGACGAGACCGACTACATCTACAGCGCCATCGGGCTGGTGCGGAACAACCTGTTCGTCGGTGGCACCCTGGCGATCCTGGTGCTGCTGGTGTTTCTGCGCAGCCGGTCGAGCACCTTCGTGGTGGCCATCGCCATCCCCATCAGCGTCATCGGCACCTTCCTGCTGATGGGCTTCTTCGGGCGCACGCTCAATGTCATCAGCCTGGCCGGCATGGCGTTCGCCGTCGGCATGGTGGTGGACAACTCGATCGTCGTGCTGGAGAACATCTACCGCCACCGGCAGATGGGCAAGCGCCGGGTCCAGGCAGCCTTCGAGGGCGCCTCCGAGGTCTGGGGCGCCGTCCTCGCCTCGACGCTGACCACCATCGCCGTTTTCCTGCCGATCCTCTTTGTGAGGGAGGAGGCGGGCCAGCTCTTTCGGGACATCGCCCTGGCCATCAGCTGCGCGGTCGGTCTGAGCCTGATCGTCTCGATCACGGTGATCCCCAGCCTGTCGGCGAAGATCCTCGGCTCGATCACCAGCGACGAGACGCAGGCGAGCGAGAAGGGCTACAGGAGCCTCTGGGGCCTGGTGGGCCGGGCCAAGGGCGTCAACAGGCGGATCACCGCCGCCGTCCACTGGATCACCGGCTCGACCCCCCGCCGGCTGGCCGTGGTGGTCGGCTTCACCCTCGCCGCGATCCTGCTCAGTCTCGTCCTGGCGCCGCCGGCCGAGTATCTGCCAACCGGCAACCAGAACATGCTGTTCGGCATCGTCATGCCGCCGCCGGGGCACAACGTCGCTGAGAACTCGGGCTTGCTGGACATGTACATCGATCAGCTCGACCATCTGTGGAAGACACCGGCGGCAGAGACGGCGGCCTTGCCCGGTGGCGGAGTCGCGTCGATGTTCTACGTCTCGCTGGCGAGTCAGGTCTGGGGGGCGCAGGTGTTCCTCGGAGTCGTGGCGCGTGACCCCGAGCGGGTGCGCGAGTTGATCGAGCCGTTCCAGCGGGTCAACTTCACGATGCCGGGGGCGTTCGCCTTCATCAGCCAGTTCTCGATCTTCTCGAGCGACGTCGGCGGCGGCCGGTCGATCGACATCGAGCTCACCGGGCCCGATCTGGAGCAGCTCATCGTACTCGGCGGCGAGGTTTTCGGGCGGGTCACCGCCGTGCTGCCGGAGGCGCAGGCGCGACCGATCCCGAGTCTCGACATGGGCAACCCAGAGGTGCAGGTGCGCACCGACCGACGGCGCGCCGCCGAGCTGGGCATCTCGAACCGTGACCTGGGGCTGATGGTCAATGTGCTAGTGGACGGTGCCAAGGCGAGCGACTACCAGCACCAGGGCCACGAGATCGACCTCAAAGTGATCGCCGAAGGCGACATCATGCACCGCACCCACCTGATCGAGCAGCTGCCGCTGGCGACGCCCGACGGCCAGCTGGTGACGGTGGGCTCAGTGGCCGACATCGAGTTGGTCGACGGGCCGGCGCTGATCGCTCACTGGGAGCGTGAGCGCGCCATCACCATCGCGGTGTCGCCGCCCGAGACGATGCCGCTGCAGACGGCGATGGAGACCATCGAGAGCCAGATCCTCGACCCGATGCGCGGCGAGCAGAAGCTCGGCGGCCTGTACCGGGCACATCTCTCCGGCACCGCCGACAAGCTGACCCAGACCCGCGCCGCGCTGCAGTGGAACTTCATTCTGGCGATCGTGATCACCTACCTGCTCATGGCGGCGCTGTTCGAGAGCTTCCTGCACCCGCTGGTGATCATGTTCAGCGTGCCGCTGGCCGCCATGGGCGGCTTCCTGGGGCTGGCGGTGGTGAACCTGTTCACCTACCAGGCGCTCGACGTGCTGACCATGCTGGGCTTCATCATCCTCGTCGGCACGGTGGTGAACAACGCCATCCTGATCGTGCATCAGTCGCTCAACCACATGCGGCAAGAGGGCATGGAGCCGCGTGAGGCGATCCGCGAGTCGGTGGGCAACCGTGTGCGGCCGATCTTCATGAGCGTCGCCACCAGCGTCTGCGGCATGCTGCCGCTGGTGCTCTTCCCGGGCGCCGGATCGGAGCTCTACCGCGGCCTCGGCAGCGTGGTGGTCGGCGGGCTGGTGGTCTCGACCGCCTTCACGCTGTTTCTGGTGCCGGCGCTGTTCAGCCTGGCGCTGGACGCTCGTGCGGCGGTCGGCCGCCGCCTGGCGCGCTTTGCCGAGCCCGCGGCCGAGCCGGCCGGCTCTGCTCGTAGCTCCTATCTAGCCGATGAAACCTTTGCGGCGGCGCTCTCGTCCTGTAGGGGTAACGAGGCAACCCTTTCAGGAGGAGAGCAGATGAAGAGAACTATCGTCGCCGTCGCCCTGGCCGCCCTGGTCTTTGTCGGTGCCGGCATTCTGAACGCGGCCGAGAACGACCTCTGGCTGCACGTCAAGGTGGAAGAGGACAACGACACCAAGGTCACGGTCAATCTGCCGATGAGCGTCGTCGGCAAAGCGCTGCCGATGCTTCCCAAGGAGCACTTCGATGCCGGCCACATGCACCTCGACGACGTCGACATGTCGATTGCCGAGATGCGCGAGCTCTGGCAGGAGGTCCAGGCGACTCCCGACGCCACCTTCGTCACCGTCGAGGAAGACGACGAGAAGGTCAAGGTGTGGAAGGAAGGCGGCTATCTGATGGTGTCGGTCATCGAGGACGGCGGTGAGAACGTCGAGGTGCGGGTACCGGCGCGGGTGGTCGACGCGCTGCTCTCGGGCGAGGGTGACGAGCTCAATCTGGTTGCCGCCATGGAGGCCCTGGTCGACGAGGGCGAGGGGCAGCTGGTGCAGGTGACCGGTGATGACGAGAGTGTCCGGGTGTGGGTCGATCGGGTGGCCGAGGCCAACTGAGGAGCTTCGCCATGAAGACCCGTACCCGTCGTATCCTGATCGTCTCCGCCGCCGCGGTCACGTTTCTGGTCCTTGGCTGGGCGACCATCATCGGTCTGCTGCTCACGGCCGGCGGCGGCGTCGCGACCGTGAGCCTGCACGAGCGCAGCGAGGGCATCCGCTTCTATCTGCCGGTACCGATGGCGGTGGTGAGCGCCACTGCCGCGACCGCCGGCTTTCTCAGCCCGTTGCACGCCGACGATCTGATCGAGATCGACGGCGATCTCGATCTCGACGAGTGGGAGCCGTTCGTCGACGCCCTGTTCGAGGGCCTCGAGGACTGCCCCGACGTCACCTTTGTCGAGGTGGTGGACCACCACGATCACGTGCGGGTGGCCAAGGACGGCGGCAAGATCCGGGTCGACGTGCGCGATCCGGATTTTTCGCTGAGCGTCGCGGTGCCGATCCGCCCGATCCGGCGCGCCGTCAGCAGCTTGCTGCGCTGACCGGCGCAGCAGCTGAGCTCAGGCTAGCTGAGCTCAGGCTAGCGCGGCGTGCGGCGGATCAGCACGGTCGTGCGGTCATCGGCGAACGGCACGCCGCCGGCGAAGCGGTCCAGATCCTCTTCGATGGCGGCTGCCAGCTCGTCCAGCGAAAGTCCCGAGTTCCCCTGGCAAGCCGCCCCCAGCCGGTCGATGCCGTACTGCTCCTCGCTCTCGTTCTCAGCCTCGTTGATGCCGTCGGTATAGAGCACCAGCAGGTCGCCTTCCTCCAGGCGGGTGGAGCCGGCGGTGTAGTCGCCGGTCGGCAGCAGGCCGATGGGCATGCCCGTGGCCTCGAGCTTCTCGACCTCGCCGGAGCTTCGGATCAACAGCCCGGGTACTTGCCCCGCGTTGACGAACCGCAGGTCACCGCTGTCCGGCTCGAGAGCCACCAGGATCGCGACCGCATAGCGCTCCGGCGGCGTCCTCTGATAGAGGAGCCGCGAGGCTCGCTGGAAGATCTTTTCGGGCTCCAGACCCGCCTCGATCGGACTGGCGACGAGGGCCTCGAGGGCGGCGGCCAGCAGCGAGGCGCTCATGCCCTTGCCGGAGACGTCAGCCACGAGGGTGAGGAATTCCTGGTCGTTGTTTCGACCGATGATCTCGTAGAAGTCGCCGGACACGCCCCGTGAGGGGATGTTGCCGCCGTGCACCTCGTAGCCGGGTATCTCCGGCAGGGCGTCGGGCAGCAGGGCGACCTGGATGCGGCGGGCCAGCTCCAGCTCGCGGGCCATCTCGCGGCGCTCGGCGGCCTCCTCGGCCAGCGCCACGTTGCGGATCCTGAGCGCCGCCACCGAGGCCAGCGAGATCAGTAGATCCATGTCGGCCTCGGAGAACTGGCGCACATTGACCCGTGAGTTGAGCACGATGATGCCCAGACAGCCCTGCGGATCGAGTAGCGGTGCGGCTACCAGGCTGCGCACGCCGGAGGCCATGATGCTCTGCGCCTCGGCAAACCGCTCGTCGGTCTGGGCATCGAGCACGACTGCCGCCAGGCGCTTGTCCGCCACCTCGCGGACGAGGGTGCGCGAGTACAGGTAGTCGCTGCCGCCTCCGGTCGGGCGCCGGGCCGCGAGCCGGTAGTCGGCGCCATCGTCCTTGAGGAAGATCGCCCCCTCTTCTGGCTTCAGATGCTCGAAAGCCCGTTCCAGGATCAGTTCCAGCAACTCGTCCAGCTCGATCGACCGGCTGAGCGCGCTGTGCACGTCGTTGAGCAGCTGGAGGCGGGCGGCGAAGGTGCGCAGGTTGTCTTCGCCGAGGATCTCGCCGGTGTCCGAGGGCTCTGACTCGAGGACCTCCGAGGCCTGTTTCACGACCGTCATGCCGGTCAGGGCGGAGGACTCCAGCTGGCTGGTCTCGACTGTCGAGCGCCCCTCCTCCTGGACCCGGATGGTGCTGCCCGAGACCTTGATCAGGTCGCCGGCCCGAACCTCCTGCAGGCCGTCCACGCGCCGGCCGTTGAGCAGGGTGCCGTTGCGCGAGCCGAGGTCCTCGACGAACAGCTGCTCGTCGCGGAAGAAGAGCCTGGCGTGCTTGCGCGACAGGAAGCGGTCGGCGACGACGAGGTCCGACTCCGAGGCCCTGCCGATGACCAGGCTCTCGGTCTCGACGAGGTGGTCGAACGGCTCTCCGACCGCCGGCTCGACACGAAGGATGAGCATCGGATTCACCCTGGCCCGCGCTTCTCACCGATCATCTACACAAGCCTCGCATCTTCAGGCACCCACGGCGTCTCGCTACGACAATCGGTGAGAAGTGCAGGCTGGCAGCACCGGTCCGAGTCTCTTCAGGAATAGAAAAACCTCGCCGCGGAGGGTCCGCGACGAGGCCCGAACGTTACCGGCACGAAGCCGGAGCTAGTCTGCGACGCGGTCCTTGAGACCCTTGCCGGCCTTGAACGCCGGATACTTCTTGGCGGGAATCCGGATCGACGCGCCGGTGGCCGGGTTGCGGCCGGTGCGCGCGGAACGCCGCCGGGTCTCGAACTTGCCGAAACCCGCAATGCTGACGTCACGATTGGCGTCCAACTCGACCGCGATGATGCCCTTACCGGGCTTGGTGTCGAAAATGCAGCTGATGATCTCGGCGGCTTTGGCTTGGGAGATGTCGCACTTGTTGGCGAGCTTCTCGGCCATCTCTGACTTGTTCATGGAGCTCCTTTCTGTGGCTTGTGGTGAACGGCGCTACGGCACCGCCCGCCTCACCGGTTTCGTTCGCCGGCGCGTCGCACCGGGTCGTCGATCAATCGAGGAATCGCTGACTGCTCTGACTGTTGATCTTCCATCTTACGGGCTGGAACGCAGACCCCCAAGGGTGGCCCGAACGAGCCTGTTGCGCGGTAGACCGAACTTTCCTGAACTGGCCAATCATAGCATGCCCCCTCGACCGAGAGAACCCTTTGCGGCAAAAAGGGAATCAGATGAACTCGACTTGCTCCGCGAGGCTCTTCTTCGGGATCTCCGGAACCTCGGCCTCGGCGCTCGGGTAACCGGTCACCAGGATCAGATAGGGCTTTTCGTTGCGCGGTCTTCCGAGCAGCTCGTTGAGGAACCGCATCGGGGCCGGAGTGTGGGTCAGACAGGCGAGCCCGGCAAGGTGCAGGGCGCTGATCAGCATGCCCGTGGCGATTCCCACCGATTCCGGGACGTAGTAGTTCTTGATCGACTCGCCATCCGGGCCGATCCCATGCTGCTCGGCGAAGACCACGATCAGGTAGGGCGCGGTCTCGAGGAACGGCTTGTGCTCGTCGGTGCCCAGCGGTGCCAGGGCCTCGAGCCAGTCGTTGGGAGCTCGCCGCTGGTAGAAGTCCGCCTCTTCCTGCTCCGCCGCCTCACGTAGCCGGCGCTTGGTCTCCGGCTCGCTGACGACGACGAACCGCCAGGGCTGACGGTTGGCGCCGCTCGGCGCCGAGACCGCGACGCGCAGGCACTCCGCGATGAGCTCGCGCGCCACCGGACGGTCGGAGAACTGCCGGATCGTACGCCGTCGCAGGAGGTCCGTGCGCAGATCGCGCGCCCGGCGGAGCATCTCCTCCGGTGAGTACTCGCGGTATTCGTCGTAGGGGCGGAAGCGGGTGTCGCTCACCGGTCGCGCGCCGTCGTCAGGGCCAGATCCCGCGCTCGGCGGCGATCTTGGCGACCCGCTTGATGGCCATGATGTATGCGGCGTAGCGCAGATTGATCGGCGCGAGGCGCCGTGTGTGGCCAGAGGAGAGCTTGTCCAACGAGCCGTTGACCTCCTCCATGGTGTCGATGACCGCGTCGGTGGCCCGCTTCATCTTGCGCGCCAGCTTGCCGTCTACGACGTCGAGCTCCCACTGCTCGTTTTCGATGTTCTGGACCCACTCGAAGTAGCTCACGCAGACGCCGCCCGAGTTGGCGAGGATGTCCGGCAGTACCGGGATCCCTCGCTCGAGCAGGGCGCGGTCCGCGGTCGGAGTCGTGGGACCGTTGGCCGCCTCGGCGATGAGCCGGGCGTGGATCGAGTCGACGTTGTCTGCGCGGATCTGGTTCTCCAGCGCCGCCGGTATCAGAATGTCGCAGGGCAGGGCCATCAGTTCGTCGTTGGAGACGTTGGTCGCGCCGGGGAGATCGATCACCGAGCCGCTCTGGGCCTTGTGCGCGATGACCGCCTCGACGTCGAGACCCGCATCGTCCCGAATGCCGCCGCGGGTGTCGCTCACGGCGATGATGCGGGCTCCCGCCTGGGAGAAGAGCTGGGCTGCGATCGAGCCGGCGTTGCCAAAACCCTGGATGACGACCGTCGCTCCGTCGAGGGACTCGAGCCCCGCCACCAGGCCGCGCTCGAGAGCGCGCTGGACGCAGAAGAGGCAGCCCCGCGCGGTGGCCTCGCGGCGTCCCAGCGAGCCGCCCATATCCACCGGCTTGCCGGTGACCACCGGCCGGTTGTTCATGCCCGGGTGGAGCATGTCGAAGGTGTCGAAGATCCAGGCCATGGTGCCGGCATTGGTGTTGACGTCCGGTGCCGGGATGTCGGTGTGTGGCCCGATGTTGTCTCCCAGGTCGGAGATGAAGCGGCGGGTGATGCGACGCAGGTCAGACTTGGTGAGCTTCTTGGGGTCGCAGATGATGCCGCCTTTGGCGCCCCCGAACGGCACATCGATCACGGCGCATTTCCAGGTCATCCACGAGGCGAGGGCTCGCACCTTGTCGATCGTCACGTCCGGGTGGTAGCGGATGCCGCCTTTG
>CALZJC010000010.1 GCA_945787525.1 Thermoanaerobaculia bacterium
CCCGACGCCGGCCAGGACTACACCCTGGAGATCAACCTCCAGGACGACGACGACGGCGACAACGGCATCGGCTCGCCGGCTGATGACGAGTTCCAGTTCAACTGCGTGATCAGCCCCACCGGACCATGCGCCGTCGCCGGCGGCGGCTGGCAGCGCGTGTCGATCCCGCTTGGCGATTTCTTCGACGACAACTCGTTCCTCTTCGGCGGCAACGGCGTGCTCGACGCGGTGCCGGTCTCGGCCGGCGGCAACGGCCAGCTGATCAACGTGGTCTTCGCGGTGATCAGCAACTCGGGCGCCGACGCCACCTTCCGCACCGACTACTGGAACTTCACGCCGCCGCCTCCCACCGAGGTGGTCTTCGACGACATGGAGCACGGCAACCCGTTCGGCAGCGGCTGGTTCAGCTTCGGCGGCTCGGTCGGCGGTGGCGGCATCGGCTCCGAGGCGGGCGATCTGCCGCCGGCTTTCGGCGGCGTCTTCTCGCTCGGCACCGGCTGGGGCTCGGGCGGCGTGCCCGGCTTCTTCGGCGGCTTCGGGCGCACCAACCCGGTGGACCTATTCGATACCGCCCACTTCAACTTCTGGATCAATCCCGATGGGGTCGACGGCGTCGGCCGTCCCCAGGACTACCTGCTCGAGATCAACCTGCAGGAGGACGACAACGGCGACGGCGGCATCGCCCAGCCGGACGACGACGAGTTCCAGTTCAACTGCGTGGTCAGCGCCAGCGGGCCGTGCGCGGTGTCCGGGGGCGGCTGGCAGATGGTGTCGATTCCGCTCGCCGACTTCTTCGACGACAACTCGTTCCTCTTCGGCGGCAACGGCGTGCTGGATACCGACCCGGTGGCGCGCGGCGGCAACGGCGGGCTGGTCAACGTGGTGATCGCGGTGATCAGCAACGCCGGCGCCGACGCCACCTTCCGCACCGACTACTGGTCGTTCACGGACGATCCGCTGGACGGCGACGGCGACCGCATCCCGGACGTTCTCGACAACTGTCCAGCGGTGGACAACCCGGACCAGGCGGACAATGACGGCGACGGCCGCGGCGACGCCTGCGACGGCGACGACGACGACGACGGGGTGGGCGACCGTGACGACAACTGCCCGCTGGAAGCCAATCCCGGCCAAGAGGACAACGATGGCGACGGCGTCGGCGACGTCTGCGACGACGACGACGACAACGACGGCGTCCTCGACGGCGACGACAACTGCCCGCTGGCGGCGAACCCGGAGCAGACGGATACCGACGGCGACGGCGAGGGCGATGCCTGCGATGCGGATGACGACGGCGACGGCGTTCCGGACGGCGACGACAACTGCCCGCTGACCGTCAACCCTGACCAGCTCGACTGGGACGATGACGGCGCCGGCGACGCCTGCGACCCGGACGTCGACGGCGACGGCGTGCCAAGCGCCGACGACGTCTGTGAGTTCACTCCCACCGAGACGGTGGTGGATCCGGCGAGCGGCTGCTCGATCGACCAGCTATGCCCCTGCGACGGCCCCTTCGGCACCGACCTGCCGTGGAAGAACCACGGCAAGTACGTCAGGTGCGTGAAGGAGGTGGCGCGGGACTTCGAGCATCAGGGGCTGATCACCAAGGACGAGCGCAAGGCGATCGAGAAGGCGGCAAAGAAGTCCGATTGCGGCAAGGACGACGCCGACTCGGACTCGGACAGCGACTCGGACTCGGACTCGGGCTGATCGGGCGGGCGAACCGGTGGCCGCCGCCGCTGCCACCGGCGCGCTCTTCGCGCGGGCTCATGAACCGCCGCGAGCGGCGGTGACGGTCAGACTCCTTCCCACCGCCGGCTACGCGCCGACCGCTCCCAGGCGTCGAGCACTCTCTGGTTGCGCACCCCGTCCTCGAAGTCGGGCCGCGGCGAAGCGCCGCCGGCGATGCCCTCGAGCAGGTCGTAGACGGTGTGAGTGAAGGTGTGCTCGTAGCCGATGATGTGTCCCGGCGGCCACCAGGAGTCGATGTAGGGGTGGTGCTCGGGATCGGTGACCAGGATGCGGCGGAAGCCGCGGCTCGCTGGCGGTGCCGACTCGAGGTAGACCTCGAGCTCGTTCATCCGCTCCAGGTCGAACGCCACAGTGCCCTTGCTGCCGTTGATCTCGAAGCGGTTGTAGTTCTTGCGGCCCAGGGCCAGCCGCGTCCCTTCGATGGTGCCGAGGGCACCGTCGGCGAAACGCACCAGCGCCGTCGCGGCATCGTCCACGGTGACCGGACCCGTGCGTGACGGATCTTCGAGCAGCGGCCGCTCCTTGATGAAGGTCTCGAGATCGCCCGACACCTCGGCGATCTCGCCCACCAGGAACCGCGCCAGGTCGAGCGAGTGCGACGCGATGTCGCCGAGCGCCCCGGAGCCCGCCTTCTCTTTGCGAAAGCGCCACAGCAGTGGCAGCTCCGGGCTGACCACCCAGTCCTGCAGATAGGTGCCGCGGTAGTGGTAGATCTCGCCCAGGTCGCCGGCGTCGATCATGCGCTTGGCGAGCATTACCGCCGGGATGCGGCGGTAGTTGTGGCACAGCATGTGGACTACTTCAGCCTTCTCCACCGCCGCCAGCATCGCCTCGGCCTCGCCGACGGTGTTGGCAAGCGGCTTCTCACAGAGGATCGCCTTGCCGGCCTCGGCGGCGGCGATGGCGATCTCCGCGTGGCTGTCGCCGGGGGTGCTGATGTCCACCAGGTGGATGTCGTCGCGTCGCACGACGTCGCGCCAATCGGTGGCGGTCTCCTCCCAGCCGAGGCTGGCGGCGGCCTCGGCGACGGCACCGGCGTCGCGACCGCACAGAACCTTCATCCGCGGCGTCAGGCTTGGCGACATGAACGGCCCGACCTGGCGGTAGGCGTTGCTGTGGGCGCGGCCCATGAACCTGTAACCGATGAGGGCGACGCCGAGCTCTCTGGGTCTGTCGGTCACGATCTCACCTCCTTCGGATCAGGATACTCAAAGCGCCGGCGGCGACGCCAACCCCGCTAGTCGTCGAGCCGCAGGAGCTCGACTCGTCTGAACTCGACTGGATGGCTCTCGGACTGCAGCGAGATGCTGCCCGAGCCGAGCGGGGTCCCGTCGTCGAGCTGGGGCCGCGAGTACTCGAGGACGGTCTCGCCCTCGACGATGTGGCGGATCCGCTCGTTGCCCCGGACCTCGACCTCGACGGTGACCCAGCGGTCGCCGTGGTAGGTCGCCGAGCCCGACTCGATGCAGTGGCGTCTGTCGAGCGCGCCGTCGAGCACGATCTGGGTGCCCGGCGTGCAGACGTTGGCGGTGGGGCGGTCACCGGTTCCACCGCCACCCAGGAGCTGCACCTCGATCGAGTCGGGAAACTCCTGGTCCCTGGTCATGCTGTCGATGCTCTGGCCGTGGACCATGACGCCGCTGTTGCGAAGCGCCCACTCGGGGCCGCCGAGGCACTGCTCACCGACGAAGCGGTACTCGAGACGGAGTCTGTAGTGCGATAGCTCCTCGCGGTAGAAGAGATGACCGAAGCGACCGCCAAAGCTCTCGTACTCCGCGTAGCCCACCTTGAGAAGCCCGTCTTCGACGCGGAACGTGTCGCCGAAGTTGTCGCCCGCCTCGTGGCCGGTGATCTTGACCGTCCATCCGTCGAGGGTCTTGCCGTCGAAGAGCCGGACCCATCGGCCGCCGTCCTCGCACCGGCCGGCCGATGCGACCGCCAGCAGCAGCAGCGCGCAGCCCGCCAGGCGCCTGGCCAGCGGCCCACTCGGACGGCTCGACGGGTCGGTGGAATCCCTCATTCGTGGCGCGAACGGCGCGAACTGTAACCGAACCGGATGCGGAGGCCCGATGGTACGGCAGGGCCGGCGCCTCGTCCAGGGAGGCTGGCTTGTCGCGTGCTAGCATCGCCACTTCGTCAGGACCAGATCGCTCTGGGAAGGGAGGCAAGAGCGCTCGCATGACCCGAAGGGATGTGCTGCAGGGAGTCGCCGTGCTGCTCGGCGGCGTACTCTCCTCCTCGGTCGCCGGTGCCATTCTGGGATGTAGCCCCAGGCGTGTCGGGAGTGCCGGCTGGCGGCCGCGCACCCTGACGCCCGAACAGAACGAGCTGGTGGCCACCATCGCCGAGCTGATCCTGCCCGCCACCGACACGCCGGGGGCGCGGGAGGCCGGAGTGAACGAGTTCGTCGATCTTCTGCTGACCGACTGGCTCGATGCCCAAGGCCGAGACGGGTTCCTGACCGGTCTCGCCGGATTCGAGAGCGCCTGCCAGGCGGGCACCGGTCGCCCGTTCCTCGAGCTGTCGCACGACGAGCAGATGACGGTGCTCGTGCCTCTGGACGAGGAAGCGGCCGAGCTGCGGCAGGCGGCCAGAGCGGCCGGGTTGACCGAGGTCGATGATCCGCCGTTCTTCCTGACGATGAAGGAGTGGACTCTCGCCGGCTACTACACCTCGGAGATCGGCATGACCCAGGAGCTCCAGCACCTGAGGATCTCGGGCTCGTATGCGGGCTGCAGGCCGCTGGCCGAGGTCGGGAGGAGCTGGGCGTGAGCTCGCCGGTCACCTACGACGCCATTGTCGTCGGCTCGGGTATCACCGGCGGCTGGGCCGCCAAGGAGCTGACCGAGAACGGGCTCGAGACCCTGCTGCTCGAACGCGGCCGGCCGGTGGAGCACGGCAAGGACTACGTCGGCGAGCACAAGACAGACTGGGAGCTGCCCTATCGCGGCTGGGGTGATCGCCAGCTGTACGAGAAGGACTACCAGGTGCAGAGCCACTGCTATGCCTTCGGCGAGGACACCCGCCACTTCTTCGTCAAAGACACCGAGCATCCCTATCAGCACGACTCGGACAAGCCGTTCCGCTGGATCCGCGGCTACCACCTGGGGGGCCGCTCGCTGATGTGGGCGCGGCAATGCTATCGCTGGAGCGACCTCGACTTCGAGGCCAACGCCCGTGACGGCTTCGGCGTCGACTGGCCGATCCGCTACGCCGACCTCGCGCCGTGGTACCACTACGTGGAGTCGTTCATCGGCGTCAGCGGTCAGGCGGAGGGCATACCGCAGCTGCCCGACGGCCGCTTCCTGCCGCCGATGGAGATGAACTGCGTGGAACACGCGGTAAGGGAGAGGATCGGCGCTGCCTTCTCCGGGCGCGTCATGACCATCGGCCGCACGGCCGTGCTCACCCAGCCACACCGCGGGCGGGCCGCCTGCCACTACTGCGGCCCCTGTCACCGCGGATGCTCCAGCGGGTCGTACTTCTCGAGCTTGAGCTCCACCCTGCCGGCCGCCGTCGCTACCGGCAAACTGACGGTGCGTACCCACAGCATTGTGCAGAGCGTCCTCTACGATGAGGAGAAGGACAGAGCAGTCGGCGTGCGGGTCATCGATGCGGTGAGCAAGGAGGCCGTGGAGCTCTACGCCCGGGTGATCTTCCTTTGCGCCTCGACCCTGGGTTCGACCCAGATCCTGCTCAACTCCACCAGCCCCAGGTTCCCCGACGGGCTGGCCAACTCCAGCGGCGCGCTGGGCCACTACCTGATGGACCACACCTTCCAGGCCGGCGCCACCGCCGAGATGCCGGGCTTCGAGGACCAGTACTACCACGGCTACCGCCCCAACGGCACCTATCTGGCGCGGTTTCGCAACGTCGACGAGCCCCACCCCGACTTCCTCCGAGGCTACGCCTTCCAGGGCGGCGCCTGGCGCGAGGGCTGGTGGCGTGGGGCCCGTGAGCCGGGCCTCGGCGCCGAGCTGAAGCAGGCGTTGCGAGAGCCCGGGCCGTGGATGATGAACCTCGGCGGCTTCGGCGAGTGCCTGCCCCGCTACGAGAACTATGTCGAGTTGGATCACGAGAATCCGGATGCCTGGGGTATTCCGCAGCTCGAGGTCCACTGCACCTGGAGCGACAACGAGGACCGCATCCGGCAGGACGCCCGGGAGACCGCGGCGGAGATGCTGGAGGCGGCGGGCGGGCGCGACATCCTGACCTACGACCGGGGTGCGCCGCCGGGCTTCTGCATACACGAGATGGGTACCGCCCGCATGGGGCGCGATCCGGAGACGTCGGTTCTCAACGGCTGGAACCAGGCCCACGACGTGCCCAACCTGTTCGTCACCGATGGGGCGGCGATGGCCTCGACGGCGTGCCAGAATCCTTCGGTCACCTACATGGCGCTGACCGCGCGGGCCTGCGGTCACGCGGTCGCCGAGATGAAGCGAGGCAACCTCTAGCTCGGCCCTTTCACCAAGAGCCTGGAGGGGGCAGGCCCGTTACCGGGAGGTCAGGAATCGTGGACATGGATCGCAGGTCATTCGTCAAGGTGGCGGCCGGCGCGGCCCTCGGAGGCATGGTCGGCTTCGCCTGCAAGGAGCAGGCAGTGTCCCAGGCGGCACCCGAGGCCGCCTCCAGCATGCGCTCGTTGGACAGGATCGGCGTACAGCTCTACTCCGTCAGGTCCCTGATGGAGCAGGACTTCGCGGGCACGCTGAAAGCGGTCGCCGAGGCCGGCTACGACGAGGTCGAGTTTGCCGGCTACTTCGAGCACTCGCCGGAGGAGGTGAGGATGCTGCTCGAGGCGGCCGGACTGGATGCGCCGGCGTCTCACGTCTCCATCGACGCGCTGCGCGGCGACCTCGCCGGCACCATCGAGACGGCCGGCACCGTCGGCCACCGGTACCTGGTCTGCCCGTGGATTGCAGAGGAGGAGCGCACGCTCGGCGGCTATCAGCAGATCGCGGCGTTCTTCAACGAGGTGGGCGGCGCCTGTCAGGAGGCCGGATTGCGGTTCGGCTATCACAACCACGACTTCGAGTTCGAAACGGTCGACGGTCGCATCCCCATGGAGATCCTCCTCGGGGAGACCGACCCCGAGCTGGTGGACTACGAGCTCGATCTCTTCTGGATCAGGAAGGGCGGTCAGGATCCGCTCCGGTACTTCGAGCGCTTCCCCGGCCGCTTCCCCCTCTGCCACGTCAAGGACATGACCGCCGACGAGGAGATGGTGGACGTGGGCAAGGGCCAGATCGACTTCGCGGCGATCTTCGCCCGCGCCGAGCAGGCCGGGCTGAAGCACTACTTCGTCGAGCACGACAACCCTGCCGACCCCTTGGCTTCCATCGAGGCGAGCCAGGACCATCTCAGGGCGCTGCGGTTCTAGAGCCCGTCGCCGGATGCGCCTAGCAAGACTCGGCCTCGTGCTGCTCCTCGCGGGCAGCTCGATGGCTGTCGCCGAGCCCCCGTCGCGGGCCTCCGGCATCTTCCAGGGCCAGACCGACGTCGGCGCACCGGAGCGGACCGGCTCGACGACCTACGACCCAGATTCGCAGGTCTATTCGGTGCAGGGCTCGGGCGCCAACATGTGGGGGGAACGAGATCAGTTCCACTTCGCCTGGCGGCGCCTGCGGGGTGACTTCATTCTCCGCACCACCGCGGAGCTCATCGGCGCAGGTAGCCATCCGCACCGCAAGATCGGGTGGATCGTGCGAGACGGTCTGGAGCCGGATGCGGCCCAGGTCGCTCTGGCGGTGCATGGCGACGGCCTGACGGCGATGCAGTTCCGCCGCGTGCCGGCGGCCGACACCGAAGAGAAGCGATCGCCGATCAGCGGTCCGGACGTCATCCAGCTGGCCCGCCGCGGCACGACCTACAGCGCCTCGGTCGCCCGCTTCGGCGAGCCGTTCGCCGCTCCTCTCGAGCTCGATCTCGACCTGGGCGACGAGGTCTACGTCGGTCTGTTCGTCTGCTCGCACGACGAAGAGGTCAGCGAGCGGGCGAGCTTCCGCAACGTGCGCATCGTCGTACCGGCGGGAGCGGAGCTGGTGCCGTACCGGGATTATCTGGGCAGCAACCTCGAGATCCTGGACATCGCCAGCGGCGAGCGCACCATAGTGCACCAGACCGAGGACTCGATGCAGGCGCCGAACTGGACGCCGGACGGTGCTGCCCTGATCTACAACCGCAACGGGCTGCTCTACCGCTTCGATCTGTTCAGCCGAAAAGCGACGGTGCTGGACACCGGCTTCGCCGACAGCAACAACAACGACCACGTGCTCTCGTTCGACGGCAAAATGCTCGGCATCAGCCATCACGACCGCGAGCGGCAGAACCGCTCCATCGTCTTCACCCTGCCGGCCACCGGCGGAGAGCCGCAGCGGGTCACGGAGCAGGGGCCGTCCTATCTCCATGGTTGGTCACCCGACGGGCGCTACCTCATCTACACCGCCGAGCGCGGCGACGGGGAGTACGACATCTACCGCATCCCGGTGGGGGGCGGCGAGGAGACCAACCTGACCCCCAGCGAGGGCCTGGATGACGGCTCGGAGTACTCGCCGGACGGGCGGTACATCTACTTCAACTCGGTGCGTAGCGGCTCGATGGAGATCTGGCGCATGGGGTCGGACGGCGGCGAGCCCGAGCAGCTGACCGACGACGAGTCCAACAACTGGTTCCCGCACGTTTCGCCGGACGGCAGGACGGTCGTTTTTCTCTCCTATTCGGCTGACGTCGATGCGAGCGATCACCCGTTCTATCGTGAGGTCTACCTGAGGTCGATGCCCGCCGCGGGCGGCCCGGTGAGAGTCATCGCCTACCTCTACGGCGGGCAAGGAACCATCAACGTGCCCTCCTGGGCACCGGACAGCAAGAGGCTGGCATTCGTCAGCAATACGGGCGAGCGCTGAGCCGCCCGCCGGACGCGACCAGAGCGAGGAGACAGAGATGTCGGTGCAACCGTTTCGGCCCCGGTTCATGAAGGTCGGCGTGCTCACCGCCGCGCTGCAGGAGCTCACCCCACGGGAGATCCGCGACGCCGACCCGGATCGCGCGATCGAGGACTGGGCGGCCTTCGCCCGCGAGGTCGGAGCGGACCACGTGCAGCTCTCCGCTGCTCTCCACCCGGACGAGGCGGACATCCCGCCGGAGGCCATGCTCGACCCGGTGGCCAACACCCTCGATCTCCGGCGCCCGTTCGACGAGCAGCGGGCACGCCGGGTCGGCGCAGCGCTGGAGGCCAATCGGATCGGCCTCTCCGACCTCGGCTACTTCGACGACATGCTGCACCGGGACGCCGAGATCCGGGCCCGCAAACACGACTTCATGAAGCGGGTGATGGACGCCGCGGCACTGCTGGGCGTCGACGCGGTCTGCGGCTTCGTCGGCCGCAACCAGGAACTGTCGATGGAGGCCAATCTGGCCGACTTCGCCGACAGCTTCGTGCCGCTGCTCGAGTACGCGAGAGAGCGCGGGCTGACCTACCGTGTGGAGCAGTGCCCGATGCCGGGGTGGACGACCGGCGACAACTGGCACAACAACATCGCCTACACGCCGGGAACATGGATCGCGCTCCACCGGATCTGCGAGAAGCACGGTGTCGGCGACCAGTTCCGCATCCACTACGATCCGTCGCACGCCATTCTGATGGGCCAGGACACGCGCTCGATCTTCCAGTACCTGAAGGACGAGGGCTACGGCTTCCTGATCGGCGGCTTCCACGTCAAGGGCCAGGTGATCGACGCCCGTGGTGTCGCCGCCTGGGGCCACGGCGGCCAGACGGTCGAGCGGGGCGATTGGCGCGACGGCCACCCCTCCGACGTGCCCGCAGAGCAGATCAACGCCTGGAAGAAGCAGACGGTGCTGTGCGAGCACGAGTTGCCGGGCACGGCCCGGCACGACCCGCTGGCCTACCTGCAGAACCGCTCGGTGGATTGGCTCGACCACCAGCTGGCCGCGCGCGAGCTGCTCGAGCTGGACGTGGCGAACACCCATCTGGTCGTCGAGCACGAGTTCCCGCCGGCCAGGATCCAGGATCGGGAGCGCCTCGCGCCGATCCTCGCCGCGTCGATCGCCTTTACCCGCCGCATCGATCAAGCGGCCGCGTGCATGTACGCCTTGCAGCACGAGATCCTGCCCGCCCAGGGCATCGCGGCCCAGGGCAGGGGGCGTGAGGCGTTCCGGAGCTGAGGTCGGGTGCTGGCGGGCTCGATCAGCGAAAAGAGAGGAGCAGACATGGGAATCGCCGGCCGGTTGGGTGTGATGATGTTTCTCCAGTACGTCATCTGGGGCTCCTGGCTGCCCCTGCTGGCGCTCTATCTGTCGCGCTTTCTGGGTTTCTCGGGCACCGACATCGGCTGGGTCTTCGCCACCCTGGCCATCGCCTCGGTCACCGCAGTCTTCGTCGGCGGCCAGGTGGCCGACCGTCTGATGTCCACCGAGCGGTTCCTGGCCGTCTCGCACCTGGTCGGCGGGCTGGCGATGTTCGCCCTGCCGTTTCAGAAGAGCTTCTGGCCGTTCTTCGTGGCGATGCTGGTGCACAACCTGATGTACGTGCCGACGCTGTCGCTCACCAACTCGATCTGCTTTCATCATCTGAAGGACGCTCAGAAACAGTTCGGCCGGGTGCGCATGTGGGGCACGATCGGCTGGGTCGCCGCCAGCTGGCCTTTCGTCTTCATCCTGCGGGGCAAGGAGGACGCGGCGCTCGAGTCCGCCCTCACCGGCATCTTCTGGATCGCGGGCGCGGTCTCAGTGGCGCTGGCGTTCTATTCGCTGACCCTGCCGCACACGCCGCCGGCCCGCACCGGCGAGAAGAACGCTCCCCTGGAGGCCCTCAAGCTGCTCGCGGTGCCGAGCATCCTGGTGCTGTTCATCGTCACCTTCATGGACTCGCTGGTGCACGCCTGCTACTTCCAGTGGACGAGCCCGTTCCTGGCGCAGATCGGCCTGGCCGAGAACCTGATCATGCCGGCGATGAGCATCGGCCAGATCGCCGAGATCGGCACCATGGCGGTGCTGGGTGTCTTCCTCAAGCGGCTGGGCTGGCGCAAGGTCATGACCTTCGGCATTCTCGGCCACGCCATCCGCTTCGCCATCTACTCGCTGGGCGGTCCCGTCTGGCTGGTCGTGGCGAGCAACGTCGTGCACGGCTTCTGCTACGCCTTCTTCTTCGCCACCGTCTACATCTTCGTCGACCAGTGCTTCCCCAAGGACGCCCGCGCCAGCGCCCAGACCCTGTTCAACCTGCTGATCCTGGGCCTCGGGCCGTTCCTCGGCAACCTGATGTGGGGCAAGCTCGCCGACCTGCTGACCACCGCCGACGGCATCAACTTCCGGCTGCTCTTCCTGGCGCCCACCGGTCTGGCGATCGTTGCCGCCCTGACCCTGCTGATCGGCTTCCGGCCGGCGGCGTTGGAGCCGGCGGCCGAGGAGCCGCCGGCGGGCTAGAGTGCCGCCGCCTCTTGCCGGACAGCCGGGGCGAGTCGGAACTGCCCTGTCCGTACGTCGGTCGAGCTGGTGCCGACGAAGACCTGGAACTCGCCCGGCTCGGCCTCCCACTCTCCCCGCGCGGTGTAGAAGGCGAGATCCCCGGCGCCCAGGGTGAAGGTGACCTCCCGGGCCTCGCCGGCCGCCAGCTCGACCTTCTGGAAACCCTTGAGCTCCTTGACCGGTCGGGTCGTGCTGCCGACCAGGTCGCGGATATAGAGCTGCACGACCTCGGCTCCCGCCCGCGCGCCGCTGTTGGTCACGGTCAGTGCCACCTCGAGGCTGCCGCTGCGGTCGATCTCCTCGGCGCTCAAGCGCAGTTCCGAGTAGTCGAAGGTGGAATAGCTAAGGCCGTGCCCGAACGGGAACAGCGGCGTGTTGGGCGCGTCGGTGTAGTGGGACCAGTAGACCATCCAGGTCGGCGACGGCCGGCCGGTGTTCTTGGCGTTGTAGTAGAGCGGCTCCTGGCCGACGTGGCGCGGGAAGGAGACCGGCAGCTTGCCCGACGGGTTGTAGTCGCCGAACAGGACGTCGGCGATGGCGTGTCCTGCCTGCGAGCCCAGATGCCAGGCCTCGACGATGGCGGGAACCGCCGCCGCCTCCGCCGGCAGGGCCAGCGGGCGGCCGTTCATCAGCACCAGGACGATGTTCTCGTTGACCGCCTGGATCTCGCGCAGCAGCTCCTCCTGGACGCCCTTGAGGCCGATGTCCACCTGGCTGCGGCCCTCGCCGCTCTGGAACGCCACCTCGCCGAGGGCGAGGATCACCACGTCGGCGCCGCGCGCCGCCTCGACCGCCACCGGGAAGCCGGAGCGGTCCGTCTCGTTGAGCTCGATCTCGAAGTTGAAGGAGCCCTCGCCGATCATCAGCGGCGCCCCCTGCGCGTGGCGGACGTCGACGCTCTCGCTGACGGCCGCCTGGATCCCCTCCAGCAGCGATACCGCCGAGCCGCTCACCGCCTTGCCGCGCCAGCTGCCCAGAGGGCTGTCCTTGTCGTCGCCCAGCGGACCGATGACGGCGATCGTTTCGCTGTCCCTGGCCAGGGGCAGCAGGCCGCCCTCGTTCTGTAGCAGCACGATGGACTTGCGGGCCATGTCGCGGGAGGCGGCGTGCATCTCCTCGCTCAGTACCCAGCGCGCCTCGCGCTGCGGGTCGGAGTAGCGATAGGGATCATCGAACAGCCCGAGCTGGAACTTGACCCGCAGCACCCGGCGCACGGCGTCGTCGATGAGCCCTTCGTCGATCGCGCCCGAATCGACCAGCGAAGCGAGGTGCGCGGAGAAGGCCTCGGACTCCATGTCCATGTCGCTGCCGGCTTCGATCGCTTGCTTCGCCGCATCCCGTTCGTCGGCGGCCACGCCGTGGGTCACCAGCTCATCGATCGTGGCCCAGTCGGTGACCACGAAGCCGTCGAAGCCCCATTCGTCCCTGAGAATGGTCCGCTGCAGGTAGCTGCTGGCGGTTGCGGGGGTGCCGCCGATCTCGTTGAAGGCGTTCATCAGGGTGGCGACTCCCGCCTCGACCGCCGCCTTGAACGGCGGCAGCACGACGTTGCGCAGCGTCTGCTCGGAGAAGTCGGCGGTGTTGTATTCGCGGCCCGCCTCGGCGAAGCCATAGCCGGCGAGATGCTTGGCACAAGCGGCGAGGGTGTCGGGCGCAGCGAGATCTTCGCCCTGGAAGCCGCGCACGCGAGCGGCGGCCATCTTTGCACCGAGATAGGGGTCCTCCCCGGCGCCCTCCATGATCCGGCCCCAGCGGGCATCCCGGGCGATGTCGACCATCGGTGCGAAGGTCCAGTGCAGGCCCGAGGCCGCCGCCTCGATCGCCGCCATGCGGGCCGACCGCTCGACGGCTTCGAGATCCCAGCTGGCGGCCTCGGCGAGGGGGATCGGCGACATGGTCTTGTAGCCGTGGACGACGTCGTAGCCGAATATCAGCGGGATGCCCAAACGGCTGTTCTCCACCACCAGCTGCTGCGTCTTGCGGGTCGCCTCGACGCCGTTGACGTTGAGCATCGAGCCGACGCCGCCGCTCTTGAGCAGTTCGTAGCGCGCCCTCTCGCGATCACCCTCCGGCGGCGGCCCGGTGAGATCGAAGGAGGAGCTGTGCTGGTTGAGCTGGCCGATCTTCTCGGCCAGGGTCATCTTCGCGAGAAGAGAGTCGATGCGCCTTTCGATCGCCGGGTCGGTCCAGTGCTCGGCGAGAGCCGGGGCCGGGAGAAGCACGAGGACTGACGACAGACAGCCAGACAGGAGATAAGCGAGCGCATGTCGCATGACAGGCGAGCCTCCGGAGTCGTATGGATGGATGAGCCGTCCCCGAGAACGGCTCTGCTCGGGGGTGAGCCTAACCCAGGTGAGGCGCATCGGTGGCACTGGCTCAGCAGTCCCGGGGTCGCCTGCCACTCTCCTCCCCTTCTGTAGAATTCCCGACAGTGAGAATCTCGAAGACCCTCCTGCTGATGCTGGCAGCAGCGCTGTCGACCGAGGGCTCTGCCACCGAGCCCGCCGCCGGGATGGAGCGCGCCGGACCGCGCCTCGTGCGCCAGTCGTATGCCAGCATGGCCGGCGACGAGCGGCAGTACTTCGTCTACCTCCCAACTGCATACGAGACCGACAGCCAGCGCCGCTGGCCACTGCTCCTCTTTCTCCATGGCAACGGCGAGCGCGGCAACGGCCGCGAGGATCTGGACTGGGTCATGGTGCACGGCCCGCTCTACGAGGCCTGGATCCAGAAGCGCGATCTGCCGTTCGTGATCCTCGCTCCGCAGCTCGACCTGTTCGGCCTCGACAAGACGGTGGACTACATTCGCGACCGTGACCCGGGCTCGATCCCGCGGCAGCTCGCCGAGGGCGTGCCGCCGAGGCCGGAGGAGTTTGCGACGCCGCAGCCGATGGGCGGCGCGGTCTCCGATCCCGATCTCCCGTTCGGTCCCCAGGGGCCGCCCGACGGCTGGCCGCGACGCGAGGGGGACCTGCTCGCCATTCTCGATCAGGCGATGGAGCGCTACCGGGTCGATCCGGACCGCGTCTACCTGACCGGGCTGAGCTACGGCGGCTTCGGCACGTGGTTCCTGGCCGCGCGTCATCCGCAGCGGTTCGCGGCCATCGCCCCGGTGGTCGGCTGGGGCCATCCGCAGCAGATGGCGTCGCTCGCCGAGCGGCGCATGCCCATCTGGGCGTTCGCCGGCGGACGCGACACCGCGGTGCCGGTCAGGTACTTCTACGCCGGTCTCAACGAGCTGGAACGGCTGGGGCACGGCGGCGCACGCTTGACGATTCACGAGGACAGCGGCCACGACGTCTGGAGGCGCGTGTATGCCGGGCGCGACCTGTACGACTGGCTGCTGTCACACCGGCGGGGCGATTGACCGGCCTGGAGCTGAGCGTCGTCGTCACGCCTCCTCGAGCGGCCCTGGGGGCAGCGGGCCGAGATGCTCTCGGCGACCGTGCTGCACGACATCGAGACGATCCTCCGGTGAGAGCTCGGCGCAGCTCCGCCGCTCTTCTGCTGGCCTCGCTGGGCCTGCTGGCGCACGGCGCGGTGGCCGAGCTGCGGGTGGCGCCGCCGATCGGTGACGGCATGGTGGTTCAGCGTCAGGTGCCGGTACCGATTCACGGGTGGGCGGACGCCAATGCCAAGGTCGTGGTGACCTTCGGGGGACGGATCCACACCGCGCGGGCGGACTCAGCCGGGCGCTGGAAAGTCGAGCTCCCTCCGCGCGAGGCGGGCGGCCCCTACGAGATGCGGATCACCTCCGCGACGGCCGAGGTGCTGGTCCGCGATCTGCTGGTCGGTGACCTCTGGATCTGCTCCGGTCAATCCAATATGGAGTGGGTGGTTGCGGACTCGCTCGACGCCGCCAGGGAGATCGCCACTACCGACGAGCCGGCGATTCGCCATCTCAAGGTGCCTCGTTCCTGGGCCTTGATGCCCGAGACGACCCTAGCCGGCGGTGTCTGGGAGCCGGCCGATCCCGAACATGTGGGCGGCTTCACCGCGGTCGGCTTTTTCTTCGCCCGCGCCCTGCGCCCCCACGTCCAGGTGCCGATCGGCCTGGTCAACACCACCTGGGGAGGCAGCCGGATCGAAGCCTGGATGAGTGCCGCGGCGCTCGGTCTCGAAGAGAAAGCCGGACAGGTGCTGCTGGCGCAGGAGCGCGCCTGGGAAGAGGAGGTGCGGCAGAGACTCGAGGCGAGGGTGGGAGAGCTGCCGGATCGGGATCGCGGTCTGGCGGACGGGCGCCCGCTGTGGGCGGAGCCCGATCTCGACGAGTCGGCGTGGCACGGGATCAGCGTGCCGGCGTTGTGGGAACAGGTCGACTGGGAGGGGCTCGATGGCATCGCCTGGTACCGCACGGCTTTCGAGCTGACGGCGGCAGAGGCGGCGATGGGCGCCCGCCTCGGCCTGGGCAAGATCGACGATTCGGACATCAGCTGGGTGAATGGGCACCGCGTGGGCACAACCGAGATGGCTTGGAACCGACCACGGGTCTACGACGTGCGGCCGGAGCTCCTGGTCGAGGGCCGCAACGTCATCGCCGTGCGGGTCGAGGACACTGGCGGCGGCGGCGGCATCTACGGTGACCCCGAGTCGCTCTTTGTCGAGGTCGACGGGCGCCGGCAGCCGCTTGCCGGCAGCTGGCGATTCCAACTGGGAGCCGTCACCCTGAACCTGGAGGACCGCAAGCGCGAAATGCCGACGGTGCTCTACAACAAGATGGTGCACCCGTTGCTGCCGACGCCGGTCAAGGGTGTCCTCTGGTACCAGGGCGAATCCAACAGTGGCCGCGACGACGCCTTCGAATACCGGCGACTGTTCGCGACGATGATCGAAGACTGGCGGCAGCGCTGGGGCAACGAGGAACTGCCGTTCCTGTACGCGCAGCTCGCCAACTATGGCCAGCCGCCTGCCGAGCCCGGTGAGAGCGACTGGGCGGTCCTGCGGGAGTCGCAGTCGGCGGCGCTGGCACTCGCCGCTACCGCCCAGGTGGTTCTGATCGACGCCGGCGAGGCCGACGATATCCACCCGCGCGACAAGCAGGTCGTCGGCGAGCGTCTGGCGCTCGCCGCCAGGCAGGTGGCGTACGGCGAGGAGATCGTCTACTCGGGTCCGGTCTACCGCGGCATCGAGGTCGACAACGGCAGCATCGTTCTCGACTTCGATCACGTCGGCAGCGGTCTGGTGGCCGGGGGCGGTTCCACGGGTGCGCTCAGAGGCTTCGCCATCGCCGGCGCGGATCGGCGCTTCGTCTGGGCCGAGGCCGAGATCGAGGACAATCGTGTAGCCGTCCGCAGCGGCCGGGTTCCGCAGCCGGTGGCGGTGCGCTACGGCTGGGCCGACAATCCCGAGGGGGCCAACCTCTACAACCGGGAGGGTCTCCCGGCGTCACCGTTTCGCACCGATGCCTGGGAGGCCGAGTCGGCCGAATTGCCCTAGAGGTCCTACGGCTCAGCTGCCGGCCGTCCGCCGGCCGAGTATCGACCCGACCAGCTGATTCAGGCTCACGGTGGCGTTGTCGATCAACGGCCGCGCCCAGATGCCGATGGCCAGGATGTAGCCGAGGGTCAGGTAGAGCACGGTCATGCCGGCACGCAGACCGAACCGGTCGCCCAGCCAGCCGACCAGAAGCGATACGACGGCGCCTCCCACGATGCCGGTGCAGAGGATGCCGGAGAACGAGCCGTGGTGCTGGGCCACCGAGTTGAGCGCCAGCGAGAAGATCACCGACCACATCACCGAGAGGAAGAAGCCGACGAGCATGAAGGAGTAGTACGCGACCTGGGCGCCGCCGAGCAAGGCGCAGGTCAGGCTGACGATCGCCGCCACCGAGAAGGCGATCAGCACCTTGCGGCAATCGAACAGCTTCAACAGGAGCAGGCCGAGCAGGCAGCCGGCGGTCAGCAGGCCCCAGAAATAGGCGACGGCGTGGGCACCCTCCACCTGCGGATCGAAGCCGTGGTAGGTGTGCAGGAACTTGGAGATCCAGTTGGCGACGCCCTGCTCGGAGCCGACGTAGCAGAAGATGCCGAAGAAATAGAGCAGCACGACGGGGTTCTTGAGCAGCCCCTTGTGGGTCACCCAGGCGCCGGCGCGCTCGTCCTCCTTGAGCTCGAACTTCGGCAGCCGGACCCAGGCCATGACGACGACCATGGCCAGCGCCACGAGGGCGAACACCCAGTAGAGCGAGACCCAGGGCAGCGCCTTGGGAACGCGCGGCGCCAGGGTCTCGAGAACGAGGTTGCCGCCGCCCTCGTAGCCGTCCAGGTTGGTCACCAGGTAGGAGTAGACCCACGGGCTGAGAAACGACGCGGCGCCGAAGACCAGCTGCCCGATGACCGAGTTGAAGGCGAAGTGCTCCTCGCCGCCCGCCGCCCGCAGCAGAGGATTGATGGCGACCTGGAGCATCGTCATGCCGACACCGATGACGAACAGCGAGGTCAACGCGACGCCGAAAGTGGGCAGCGAAGCGAAGAGCAGCGAGCCGCAGAAGGCGAGGGCGAAGGCGGCGACGATGACCGGCTTTTCGCGCCAGCGCTCGAGCAGCATGCCGGCCGGGATCGACATCACCCCATAGGCGACGAAGAACGCGAAGGGCAGGAACCCCGCCAGCGCCAGGCTGAGGTCGAAGCCGTCGATGATGTCGGGGACCAGCGGGCCGAGGATGTTGGTGAGGAACGAGATCACGAAGAAGATCACGAACACCAGGAGCACGATCAGCGGATACCGTTTCTTCATCGGGGTTCGCCTCCTTCTCAATCAGCGACCGCGGGCCGCAGCGCGGCGGCGGTCACTCACCGCTGACGTTGATTCCCGCGTAGTGGAACACCGGCGCCTCGCCGGCGAGGGCATGAGCAGGTATCTCGCCGTGGATCTGCCGTCTTTCACCCGGAGCGAGGGAGATGTAGTTGTCGCTCCAGAGAATCGGCGCGGCCAGCTGGCCCGAATCGGCGCCGACGACCTCGAGCTCGATGAAGAACGCCAGCTTGTCGGAGGGGTTTGCCAGGCCGACGTGGATCGCCTGACCGTCGGCGGTCTCCTCGAAGCGGTGCTCTACGTCCAGGCTCACCCGCGGCAGGCGGGCGAGGCCGGTGAGGTCCGCGTAGCGGGCCGTCGGGGTGTAGAACCACTCGGATCTCTCCCAATCCGGCACGTCCTCCTCGGTCGATAGCCAGTAGAGGCTGGAGGCCAGCAGAGTACCGTCGGCGGCCGTGATCCTGGCGTCGACGAAATAGACTCTGCCGCCGGGCGAAACCGGCGGCACGGTGATCACCCGGCGCAGGCTCTCCGCCGGCACATCCAGGCTCTGCGACTCTTCGTACAGCACCGCCGACTGGAGATCGAAGACCCGCACACCGGCGGTGACGCCGGCTAGCGGCGAGCTCGTGTCGTTCACCACCACGACGCCGCGATCCTCGTAGTCGAAGGCGATGTTGACCGGCCGGGAGGCGTCCCGGGCGCCGTAAAACGCGCCGTTCGGAACGAGGTAGTGGTCGTAGAGCTGCCAGTACATCTCCGGCCAGGCCGAGTTGAGCATCCACTGGATGATGCCGGTGGTGGCGGGCCGCCGGATGGAGAACGCCTCGAACATCGCCCGCATGCCCTCGTAGTTCGCCACCTGGGCCTTGCGAGCGAACTCCTCGAGGTCGCTGGCCGGCCCATAGCGGCTGTCGAGCGCCTTCGTGTAGCGGGCGAGTGTGTTGAACTCGTTGCGGCCGCAGTGGTACTCCCACATGTCGTCGATCGGCCACCAGTTCTCCTGCGGCATCATCCGTCGGATGCTGCCGGCGGGTGGCGGCTGGGGACCGGGACCGGTCTCCGTGTTGAAGCCGTAGGCGCCGCCGCGCTGCCGATCCAGATACCAGTAGTTGGGTGGCACCCACTCGTACGGGCCGTTCATCTTGACACCGCTCGGCCCGCTGACGTCGCTGACGCTCACGGCGCACGAGGCGAGCACCGGTCGCGTCGGGTCGATCTCCGCCAATGCCGCGCGATAGCGCCGCTCGAGCTCCGGCCGCGGCAGCATGTCACTGGCCAGCACCCAGACCAGGACGCTGGGGTGGTTCCGCAGCCAGACCACCTGGTCGCGCAGGGAGTCCGTGATCAGCTCCATCTCGGCGGCGGTGTCGATACCGCCAAACTCGTCGACCGGGCCCCCCAGGTACTCCTCCCACTCCCACTGACAGCTCCACCCGATCATCACCAGGATGCCGTAGCGGTCGGCGAGCTCGAACAGCTTGTGGCTGCTGCCCCAGAACCCCTCGAGCCGGATGGTGTTGAGGTTCATCTGCCTGACGTAGCGGATCTGGTCCTCGAGCCGCCGATCGTCGTCGGCCAGCAACAGGTCGTCCACCCAGCCGCCACCGCGGATGAGCAGCTTCCTGCCGTTGACGGCGTAGCCCCGGTAGCCCTCCTCGGTGAGGTAGTCCTCGACGTGGCGAATGCCGAAGGTGAGCTCCTGGCTGTCGACAACGCGGCCGTCGACGGAGACCGTCAGCGCCAGGTCGTAGAGATTGGGCTCGCCCAGATTGTTCGGCCACCACAACCGCGGCTGGGCGATCACCAGCTGCTCGAAGTGGTCCGGTGAAAACTGGATCTGCGCCGCCTGGCGTGGCTCGAGCACCTCCTCGAGCTCGATCCGAATGTCTTCGCCGATGGTACCCACGACCACCGCTGTCACCTCACGTCGAGAGTCGTTGCGCAGGGTCGCGTCGACGGTAAACGACGCC